>NZ_JCACKO010000043.1:0-42614 GCF_059505445.1 Brasilonema angustatum
TTGTACGTATTTACTTATCTTTACACACTTTGGTTTTTTCACCTCGTTCTACTTAACCACCTATAAAACTAATAATCAGCCCAGTCAAAACAATCACAGTCAAAATAATATAGGTGATATCTCGCTGACGCATAAAAGCTAATAGAGAAAAAGCAACTCTAGCAACAGGAGTAGCAATTAATAACAACAATCCAAGTTGAATAATGCCACGACGACGACCTGATAATACGGAATTTGCAACTCCTTCAGGAGAGCTAAAAGCTGGAGGCTCACCGCGAAAAATTTGATAATTTGGAGCTTCCTTACCATGATAAATTAGATACAACACCCCGCCTAATAAAACGATCGCAGTAGCGAGCAGGACCCCATATCTCAATAAATTACCAACCAAAATTTCGACTTGTCTTTCACTCAAATTACGTCGAGTTTGGGACACTTTAAATCCTCCCTAGGAAGCCGTTATAAATCATTTGAATAGCTAGCAGCACAATAACTACACTAAAAATATTTCTTAAAACGCCTACTCTGGCTTTTACCAATACCCGAGCCCCGATCAATGCGCCTAAAAGTACTCCTAACATGACAGGCATTGCTAGTCCAGGATCGATGTAACCTCGTTTGAAGTATACACCCGCGCTAGCTGCTGCTGTCACCCCAATCATAAAATTACTGGTAGTAGTGGAAACCTTAAACGGAATCCGCATAAATTGATCCATCGCTAGTACCTTGAGTGCGCCAGAACCAATACCAAGTAACCCGGAAAGCACTCCGGCGACAAACATGAGACTAAATCCTACAGGAACAGCACGGACATTGTAGGCTTGTTCACCTTCAGGCGTTGGGTAAGTGCTATTTAACTTTAAACGAGTTGCTAGAGAATCAGGTGGAGTGTTATCTAAATGTTCAGAACGAGATTGACGTGAGAGGTAGGCACTATAAAGTAAAACAAATCCAAAAACTACAGCGAGTATTCTGGTGGAAACAAAAGCGGCTATAGTTGCACCTGCAATGGCTCCAAATGTTGTTGCGACTTCCAAGAACATTCCCAAGCGTAAATTAGTGTAGCCTTCTTTAACGTATGCAGAAGCAGCACCTGAAGAAGTTGCGATTACCGATACAAGAGAAGCACCTATTGCGTAACGAATGTCAACGCCAAAGACTAAAGTTAACAAGGGGACAAGTACCACTCCACCGCCTAAGCCTGTCAGCGCTCCCAAAAAGCCTGCGGTAGCAGAACTAAGCCAAACCAATAGAGTAAATTCTAAAATATTCAAGCAATCGCACCTTCGCTTTTGAATGAAACGTTGGTTCTCGAACAGCTCAATGGCAATGTTTGGATTGTATATTAAAACAATTTCCTAATTTTTCAGTGAATCAAAAAAATTATAAATTATTTATACTGAATCAGCACTAGTCATGAATAAAACTCTAACAGCACTGAGAATTAGTAGAAAAGCAAATATTTTAGTTAAAACTCCATTCGGTAAACTCGTTCCTATTTGAGCACCGAACCACCCACCAAAAATAAATCCAAGACAGAGAAGCGCGGCTACTTTTAAGTCTACATATCCCTGCTGATAGTAAGTCCATGCTGCTAATAAATCTATAGGTAGAACTAACAATGCCAATGTAGTTCCTTGCGCTTGATGCTGAGAAAATCCTAGGAAAAGAATCAAAGCAGGTAAGACGATTATTCCACCACCAATACCTGTCATACCACTAATAGTACCCGCTACCAGTCCCAAAATTAAACAAAGCCAAATGTTAGTCATGATTAAAAGTATTTCTAGAGATAGTTTTCAAATCGCGGCAATTTCTTAATTAGAAAATGATATAAAGTTGCTGAGCAACTTTATACAGCAATCCTAGATAAGTCGTAAAAAAAAACGTAGACGCGGAGCAGCTTCCCGCAGGATACCGCAAAGGACGCAAAGAAAAAAAAGAGAAGAAGAGGAGGATGTTCATATCCTATTTAGGAAGGCTGTATCTGAATGATTTGGTCAACATTAACTAGTTAGATAGCTGCTTATCTTATCTTTATGTCGTCGTAAGATACCCAAAGCCTGTTGCTCTACTTGTCGCACTCGTTCTCGACTGATACCCATGCATTGACCAATCTGTGCTAAAGACAGTTCTTTTCCATCTGTTAAACCAAAACGTAAAGTTAATATTTCCCGTTGCTGAGGAGTTAATTCTGACAATAAATTTTGAAGGTTTTGTTGGATAAATTTCTGCTCAGTGTATAATTCGGGAGAGAGTCCATCATCCTCCAACATATCCTGTAATTCTGTATCTTTTTCTGAGCCAACTCGCAATTCCAAAGAGACAGGGCGACGTGCTAAGACTAAATAATCTCGAATTTCCTTGGGGTCTAGAGATAGTGCTTGGGCGATATCAGTAGCGGTGGGAATACGACCTAATTTTTGAGCTAATTCACGTTGAATAAGTTTGATTTTATTTAATTTTTCAGTAACATGGATAGGCAAGCGGATAGTGCGTCCTTGTTGGGCGATCGCCCGTGTCATTGCCTGACGAATCCACCAATAGGCGTAAGTTGAAAACTTGTATCCTCTGCTAGGGTCATATTTCTCAACCCCTCGCTCTAAACCCAAACTTCCTTCTTGAATTAAGTCGAGAAATTCTAGGTTACGTCTTTGATATTTCTTGGCAATAGATACTACAAGCCGTAAATTAGCCTCAATCATTTTCTGCTTGGCTTGATGTCCTTGCTGGAGTTGTTGCACTAATGAGTCTTCACTAATATTTATATTTTCAGCCCATTCTATTTGTGTTGGTTGACGCTTTAATTGAATAGCTAATTTTTCTTTGACAGCAAGTAAAGCCATCATTTGTTGGACTTGCTTGCCAAAATATTTTTCTTGATCATAAGTTAACAAAGGTGTACGTCCAATTTCAAGAAGATAGATATGCACCAGATCAGCAGTCGATAAATATTTTTCATGTTTATCGCTTACTTTTATAGATTTATGAGATAGGTTTTTCATAGGTTTTTCAGGATGGCTAAATACTTGATAATTGATAGATATTTATTTTCATAATTTCTCAAATTATATACGCGCACATTTTCTCTCTGATTTTTTCCATTTTTCTTTACTTTGGTTAATCTGAAAACAGAAACAGGTTAATTGATAAATCCAATTCGGTTGAGTGGATAAAAGCGAACAATTGCTCGACCTACGATTTTATTACGGGGGACAAAACCCCAATAGTGACTGTCATAGCTATTATTGCGATTGTCTCCTAAAACTAGATAAGAATTCTCTGGTACAATTACAGGACCCCATTTATAGTCTGGTTTAGCTTCAATATAATTTTCTTTGAAAGGCGAGCCATTAATATAAACTAGTCTATTTTTGACTTCCACTTTTTCTCCTGGCAAGCCAATTATACGTTTTATGAAAGCGTCGTGATAATTCTGCGATTGTAGTGTTTTGGTTGGATTAAAAACAACAATATCATCTCGCTGAGGAGAGGTAAAGTCATAGCTAACTTTATCGATAATTAAGCGATCATTAATCTGGAGTGTTGGCTCCATAGAACCAGAAGGAATATAACGAGCTTCAGCAATAAAGGTGCGAATACCAAAGGCAAGAACTAGGCTTAAACCAACAGTTTTTATTCCTTCTATAAAAATATTTTCTTGTTTTTCTTTTTTTTGTTGAGGAATATGAGACATAGTATGAATCAAAAGTAAAAAGTATGTAAATGTGAAATTTAAATTATGTTAATTCATCAAAAATTCAGCGCTCTTTGTTTTATTCAAAAAGAGGGTTGTTTTCAGGTGATACAACGACATAAGTAAGCTAAAACTGCTATTTCTAATTTAGAATCTCAATGTGTAGGAGTTGTGTCAAACAGATGAAGAATTTTACACCTGTCAAAATAAAGTTGTAGTAGATAATTTATTCGCGAACGACTTTCGCGATCAAATCGTCCTTTTTCACAGAATGTGAAAAGTCAGAATCTAAACCTGTTGATTTTTGAATGCGTGAATTGTGCTCAAGACGCGACAAGGGGCAACTTCCCCGCGATTACCCTTTCTACAAGGGTAATCCCAGAGGCGCTGCCCCTAGCAATTAATCAAAAGATTGTGCTAATTGTATTTACTCAGCAGTTGCGAGTTCGGTACTACCGCGTGTGCGACGACGTGTGATGCTGTTGTAAAGCATGATTCCAACGGCTTTAATAAGATTGCCTTCCAACTCTTGGAACATCTTCATGTTCATGCCAAAGGCAGCGTTTGCTTCATCGACAATGCGATCGCCTGTCGCATCATCTATAGCTAGTTCATCCAAAGTTTGACGGTATTTTGCTTTGAACCCCTTCTCGTCAGGAATCTCATCAAATTCATAGAAGGCGGTTCCTCCGTCAGAAAGGTTCATCGCAGTTTGAGCAATGCCTTTGAGAATCTGTCCACCAGATAAATCCCCTAAGTATCGGGTGTAAGAGTGAGCAACTAATAGTTCTGGTTCTTTTTGAGATAGTTCCCGGATGCGTTGTACATACGCCTCACCAGCCGAAGATAGTTTGATTTGCTCGCGCCAGTTTGCCCCATAGTAGTAAGTGAGGTCTTGCTCTAAAGTTTCCTTACGGTGAAGTTGAGGAAAATTGATTTTTGAAACAATCGGATGATTGGCGTGCTTCTCCATCTCCTCTTCCATCGCTGAGTAGATGAAGTAAAAGTTAGCTACCAGCTTCCGATAGGAGTTTTTTTCTACGACTCCTTTTAAAAAACACTTGACAAAACCAACATTTTCTGCCATTGTATGGGCTTTTTTGGTTCCGACACGTAATTTTGTTGCTAAATTGCTGCTCATGCTAAATTTGCTCGACTATAAAATGTCAACTGCTGAAGCCTAATTTACGAACGGCTACACAAGCCACTAAAACGTTACAGTAGAACTATTTGATGAGAAATTATATTAAAAATGTTTAAGTTGAGACCATCTGAGATATTTGTAAGTTCCTAGTGATAAGTCTTGAGAGCAATTTTTGATGTCACCCTGTAGTTTACAATATCTTTATAAATACAAAAAAATACTTAAAAAATACTTACAACGACTTTGAGTAAAAATGAAACAATAAACAGTAAAGTGTGCCGATTGAAAGGCATTCAGCAAGAATAGTTGAATATTCTTGAATATTGTTGAAAGTGCTATTCTCCAGTGTGAGTGTGTGGGGTTTTTCTACTTATGGTTTCATACATAACTCGAACTCAAGGTACTGTCTCAGAAAATTCAACAACTAATGTTGATGAATCGGAAAACAAACTTAATGAGGGCGGTTTTGGGTTGAACTTAACATCACTTCTGGCAACACCTCTATTTGGTACAGATGGTATTCGCGGACGAGTGGGAGACTTGCTGGGTGCACCCCTAGCATTGCAAGTAGGCTTTTGGGCAGGTACTGTTTTGCGTAGTCATGCTTCCAACCCAGGACCAGTCATCCTCGGCCAAGACTCCAGAAACTCTAGTGATATGCTGGCGATGTCGTTAAGTGCAGGGTTAACAGCCGCAGGATTAGAAGTGTGGCATTTAGGACTATGTCCTACCCCCTGCGTTGCATATCTTACCAGCGTCACCGATGCCATAGGTGGGGTGATGATTTCTGCTAGCCACAACCCGCCAGAAGACAACGGCATTAAATTTTTTGGCGCGGATGGGATGAAGCTATCCCAAGCTTTGCAAACGGAAGTAGAAGCAGGAGTGCGTGGTATGGCTTCTGCAAATAGTAGTGATTGCGGACGGTATTACTCGCGCTTGGACTTAGTGGGAAGTTATGTTGAGGCCTTGAAAAAACCCCTGCACGGTGGTATGAATTTTCAGGGTATGAAAATTGTTTTAGACTTGGCATGGGGAGCAGTTGTTGGTTTAGCACCATCGGTCTTTAAGGAGATGGGGGGAGAAGTTATCTACTTACATAACGAACCAGATGGCGATCGCATCAACGTCAACTGCGGTTCCACTCACCTAGAAATTCTCCAAGCCGCCGTACAAGAACACAATGCCGATTTAGGCTTTGCTTTTGATGGTGATGCAGACCGCGTTTTGGCTGTAGACAACACTGGAAGAGCGATCAATGGAGATTACATCCTCTACCTCTGGGGACAAAACCTAAAGCAAAACCAACAACTACCAGGTGACCTGATTGTTTCCACTGTTATGGCAAACTTAGGTTTTGAGAGAGCATGGAAGCAAGTTGGTGGTCAATTCATTCGCACAGCAGTTGGTGATCAGTACGTCCAGGTCCAAATGCTGCGGACTGGAGGAATGCTTGGGGGTGAACAATCCGGTCATATCCTCTGCCGTCACTATGGTATGACTGGAGATGGCTTACTCACAGCCTTACATCTAGCTGCTTTGGTGCAACAAGCCGGCGTTCCCCTATCAGAAATGGTGACTCAAAGCTTTCAAACCTATCCGCAACTGTTGCAAAATGTCCGAGTCGAAGACAAATCCAAGCGTTTGGGATGGAAAGAATGTGAACCCCTGCAACAGGCGATCGCCCGCGCGGAAGCAGCAATGGGAGATTCTGGTAGAGTTTTAGTCCGCGCCTCTGGTACAGAGCCACTCATCCGAGTTATGGTAGAAGCCGAAGCCGCAGAACTCGTCAATTACTGGACAAATGAATTGGTGATGCAGGTTCAACAGCACTTAGTGGCTTAAAAATCAGTACTGTTCAGTTAAAGATTGTTTTGAAACATCGCCACCCCTGGTGTCCCGGCAAGACCCTCCTATATTCCTTACACCCCTAACTGTTGACTAAATAACAAAAACATTGTTTGCACCAATCCCACAACAAACCCTAAAACACCGCCTAAATTCACAATTGCCTGCAACTCATTTTTGACAATTCCTTCTATTGCTGCTTCTAAATCAGCAGGTGAAGTTGATTTGACGCGGTCAACAATCACTTGGTCAATTGCCAAAATGGGAATTGCCTGAGCTACAATTGCTTCCAAGTCTTTCTCCAAATACCGCTCTAAAACAAGAGCCAGTTCTTTACTGACTACTTCTAGTGAAGCATTCACAACAGGAGAGGAACTGAGGCGATTCACCAGCAACATAGCAACATTTTCCCAGTCAACGGAACTACCTAATCCTTGGAGTAAGTCGCTACCACGTGTTTGCGCGTAATTACGCACAGTTTCGCGTGTTGTCTTTCGCAGCTGTCGTACTGTACCTATTGGTAAACTTTCCAAAGAAAAACTTTGTAGAAGTTGCTTGAGGCGATCGCGCAGCTGTAACTGTTGAATCAATTCCTGCAAGCGAGTATTGGTAGCGTCTTTTTCATCCAAGCAGTAAGTCCGTAGGCGCGTCAAAGTATTGCGTAAACCAAATAGATTTGCCACAACCCAATAGGTACCGCTGGTTTTTTCGCGAAAACTTTCGTCAATAGTTTGAATTGTGCGATCCGTCAAGAAGTCAATAACTGCTAGTCGCAAAATCTCCGGCGGTATGACAACTTGTAACAACCAATCAGCCAGACGAATTGCTTGTTCTTCAGTTAATTGAAAATCTAGTAATATCTGGTCAAAAATTTGATTAACTTGCGCTTCTAAAAAGTCTTCCCGCCGCGCCAACACCTTCAAAAGACGCGGTAAGGATTCCCCTAACAAATCCCGTAAAATTCCCGACAATATTTTAGCAGTTTTCTGCTCTTTATCGGATTTTAGTTGGTCAATTGCCAGTCGCAAGATCCAGAGAATTGCTCCTTGGATCCGTTCTGTTTGCAACAATCGTCGCGCTAGTTTTTGCAACTCTTGGGGTGTCAATAGCGACCCCATAATTGTATCTGAGACATTCTTAGCAAGCCGTTCCTGGTTGCGGGGAATCAATCCAGGTGTAAAAGGTATCTTTCGTCCACTGATGTAAATTGCACGGTAGGGACGAAATAACATTTTGATGGCTATATCGTTGGTGAAGTAGCCAATAATTCCACCCACTATTGGGGGAGAGACATAAAGCCAAAGATGAGACCAATCCAAAGTCATTAGTCATTAGTTATTAGGAGCCACTGCGTTGCGGAGGTTGCCTCCGTTGTAGCAAGTGGCGTTCATTAGTCATTAGTCATTAGCATTAGAAGCAAAGTACTAATAACTAATCATTAACAACTAAGCTTTCGTTATTACTAGCATTCCCATCATATCGTTTGCAACAGGGTAATGTGTTGCTGCTGCAAAACGAACTTTTTGGAGCTATCTCTATAAATTTCCTGTAAACTTGAATTTGGATTAGTGTTTATTTTGTTGTTTCATCGCGACTTTGCGTCATTCATAGCCAATGGTAGCGCTTCCTGCTGGAGCTTCATCATGAGCAGACACTGCGCGTAGGGCGATCGCTATCACTTCAGCAGACAAATCAAGAAATTTAAGTTCATTTTCGCTCAAAGTCTGGGGTTGTTGCCACTGTAGTGATAACACCGCCAATACTTCTTGGCGATAGGTTATCGGAATAACCAGATGTGCTTGAACTTTGTTATCTGAGTAGTGAGCAACACTAAGTAACTTTTGGTCATTAAGTACATTGAGCGAGACTTGTATTTCGTGAGTGATGATACGCTGTGCATCAAGCCTTGGGCTTATCGCCTCAATTGTGAGTGGATCTTGAGCGAGCCAGTTTTTCACTTTACCTGTCGTACTGTAAGTTCCTTGATTTGCAACCAGGGCATTATCCTCTACTAACTGCAATATACAGTTATGAGTTGCAAAATTTTCACCAAATGCCTTAGCGATGGAGTTGAGAGTTGTTTCCAAACAAGTATATTCTTGAGTAACCTGCACTAAAACACTAAGTAGTGCTATTTGAGCATGAGCACGTTGCAATTCTTCTGTACGTTGCTTGAGCAAATCGTAAGTTTGGGCTGCTTGTTGGACAACTGCCTTCAATTGCCCTGGATCCCAAGGCTTGGTGATAAACTTATAAACCTGTCCTGTATTAATCGCCTCTACTAAGTCTTGAACATCAGTAAAACCTGTAAGGATAATTCTTAGGGTATCTGGAAACTGAGGCACAGTTTTACTTAGAAACTCAGTTCCCTTCATTTGGGGCATTCGTTGATCGGATATAATTACAGCTACTTCCCCTTCAGTTGCTAAGATTTGCAGAGCCTTCATACCACTGTCTGCTTTCAAGACATGAAAATCGCGGCGGAAGGTGCGGTAAAGTAAATCGAGATTATCTTGTTCGTCATCAACTACCAAAATTTTTTGCTTTTTTGGTTTTTCTATAGTCAGTAATGGATGGCGAATCTTATCCAGTTCAGGAGTTTGATTATCCATAAAAACTTTTTAAATCCTTCTCGGACACTTTTGTTATATTTCATACCAGCTTCGCTTGGAAACATCATACAAGCAGAAGCAGTAGATACCCGGATTATTTGTGAAGAAATTGACTATCTAAATCTTTTTTACTTATTTATACGAAAAAAATTAGGCGACTAATTTTGATTTGTCAGTGTAAAAACGTAATTCAAAAAACAAAAAATAATTGGCAATAAGATGTAAGCAATAAGATTGTAAAACTTCACTTGCTGAATCGATAGAAGTACTCAGCTATAGGAAAGATAAAGAAACATCGGTTGAGCGTATGAGGACGGAGGCGATTAAAATCGCCGTTTTTGGTAAAATGCAACAAGCAATGAACTGCTCTCCCTTGAAGCCGTAGAGAGCGAAGCGAGTACCGTGTTTCCTCCGTGGTCTTTTGACGCACGGTTTCCACACTCCCGGAAAATCATCATGACTGACCTACCACCCAATACTCAAAATTCGGATAATAGTGAAATCGCACAAGAATTGGTGCGAAAGCTCAGACAAAAGCAAGGCACCTGGGTGGAATGGGGAATTGCGATCGCCCAACTGCAAAAACTTGGTTATGATCCCCAAGCCATCTTTGAAGGAACTGGATTTGAGCCGATACAACAAAATCAAGTCGTTGTTGGCGCTCAAGTGTACAATTCCATAGAAAAGGTTGGTGCATCCCAAGCAGCGCGATCGCATTACTCAACACGAGGTAGTGATGTTTTGTACGAACTACGCCTACTCACTCAAGAAGAACGCGCAGCAGCTGCAGAACTCACCTTCCAGCACAAACTTGACATTGATGAGGCGCGGGAAGTCGCCAAAGCAGTGAAGGATTTCTCTCGCTTTGGTACCCTACCAGAGGGGTTTGAAAGTCATCCGGGAGATGCAGTCGCATATCATTCTTGGAAACTCGCCCGCCAAAACTCAGACTTACAAGAACGCTCCCGACTCATAGCAAAAGGTTTGCGTTTTGCTCACTCACAAACAGCAAGGAAACAAATCGAACAATTATTAACAGATTTTACGGTAGTCCCCAAACGTCCCGCTCCCTTGTTGCCCTTTTATCGCCTGGATTCAGAGGAAGAATTACCGCGTATAATACCAGTTGTGGGTGAGTTGCCATTAACACCACAAGAATTGAAAGCAGTACCCATAGTAGAAGGTATAGAACCATTTGGTATAGTCAAGTTTGCTGGAGAGCAAGCTTGGGTACCGTTACCAGGTTGGCAGATTTTGTTGAGTGCAGAAGATCCAGTGGTGATTTTGTGCAAGAGCGATCGCTTTCCCAACCAAACACAAAGTCATTCACAAGTGTTAGTTGTTGTAGATCGGCAAGAGCGAGAGTGGGACTCTAACAGTTACTTCGTGGTTGATAATTCTGGTGAATTAGATTTCCAGTGGTTTGAAACAGCACCGGAAATTCCCATACTTGGGAAAATTATTGTGATTCTCCGACCAAAGAAGATTTTGGATGAAAATGTGACCAAAGACTTTTGGCAGATAGACGAGTAGATATTGGCTATTAAGCTGTGAGCAAGTGAAATTCTGAAAAAAACAGGACTTCCTTCACCTACTCGTGTTCGTTTTAGCTCCTACAGCTTCTATAGCTTCTTTACCAACAAAAACCCCAACTGACACGAGCAATCAGTTGGAGTCAATGGGAAAAATATTGAATTAGCCTTTATTTCGCGCAAAAACACTTAATTACTGAATGGTGAATCCTTGGGGTCTTATTGAGTCTTCCAAATCAGCCCCTTGTAGGTTTGCCCCTACTATATTTGCATCTGTGAGATTTGCTTTCTCTAAGTCCGCATCAAAGAGGTTTGCTCTCTCTAAGTTTGCTCCTATTATATTTGTCTTACCTAAATCAGCTCCTTGCAGGTTAGCACCAGCCAGGTTAGTTCCCTGTAAGTTTGCTCTTTCTAAATCAGCACCTTGCAAGTTCGCATTCTCTAAGTTTGCAGCTTGCAGGTTTGTATCTTTGAGCTTTGCTCCAATAAGGTTGCACCCTACGCATTCGTTGGTTTGTAGTAAATGCCTAACATTTGCGGCTACTGATGTTATGGGAGCAGGTGTAGATTGCGTGGTTATAGATGGTGTTTGTGATTGAGCACTCGCATTGGGCTGGTTAAGCAGAGAAAATGCGACTACAAGAACTAAAAATACTGTGGTTACGAGGCAGTTAGTTAATTTTTTTGAGTTTGATTTTTTCACTAGACTTCGGCGGCTTTACTTCTATGAAGCCGCCACTAAAGTACTTGATGTTTTCACTTTAAATAAATTCATTGATAGAATCAAATATTATTTTTATTCCAATTTATAAATTCAACTAATCAAATGATGAAATACAAAAAAAAGGTAGAGCGGTTGGATGCTCTACCTTTGTTTTATCAGAAGAATAAAGAAATATTAAGTCTTCTTTGTTTCTATTCAACGACAGGGGTCAACAATTCCCGGCGCTGTTCAGCTCTGACAACCACATTACCAGTGTCATCGACATCAACAATGGCTGTATCACCATCTTTAATGCGACCAGACAGAATCTCTTCGGCAAGGCTATCTTCTAACAGCCGCATAATTGCCCGACGTAATGGTCTTGCGCCGTAGCTGGGGCTATAGCCTTCTTCGATCAGACGGTTGTTGAATCTATCGGTAACTTCCAGTGTGATGCCTTTTTCTGTCAGGCGACCAAACACTTCCTTGAGCATGATAGTAGCGATTTGAGATACTTCTTCTTTGCTCAATTGACGGAAGACGATGATTTCATCCAGTCGGTTGAGGAACTCAGGACGGAAGTATTGCTTGAGTTCTTCGTTAACCAAGGATTTAATCCGGTTGTACTGCGCTTCTGTTTGGTTTTCAGCGACATCAAAGCCGAAGCCGCTACCACTCTTCTCGATCACCTTGGAACCGATGTTGGAAGTCAAAATCAGTAAGGTGTTCTTGAAGTCTACAGTGCGACCTTTTGCATCGGTTAAGCGACCGTCTTCTAAAATTTGCAATAGCATATTAAAGACGTCAGGGTGTGCTTTTTCGATTTCGTCGAATAGCACGACAGTGTAAGGACGACGGCGCACGGCTTCGGTCAGTTGACCGCCTTCGTTATATCCGACATAACCAGGAGGCGAACCAATCAGCTTGCTGACGGTATGGCGCTCCATGTATTCCGACATATCTAGGCGAATCATCGCTTCTTCGGAACCGAAGAAGTAAGAAGCCAAAGCTTTTGCTAACTCGGTTTTACCTACACCTGTTGGACCAGAGAAAATGAAGCTAGCAATGGGTCGATTGGGATTCTTCAAACCGACACGAGCGCGACGAATTGCACGTGAAACTGCTTTGACAGCATCTTCTTGACCAATCAAGCGTTGATGCAGGGTGTCTTCCATGTGGAGCAGCTTCTCGGATTCAGATTCGGTGAGTTTGTTCACCGGAACTCCAGTCCAGGAAGCGACAATGTGAGCAATGTCTTCTTCCGTAACGACAGGTTCGTCACCTTCAGTGCGGGTAGAATTCGTCTTGCTTTGAGCAATAGCGCGAATTTCGGCTTTGATTTCCATCTCGCGATCGCGCAACTCCCCAGCTCTATCAAAGTCTTGAGCGCGAACTGCATCGTCTTTTTCTTTCAAAATCTGACGCAGTTCTTTGTCCAATTCTTTAGCTGCAGGGGGTAATTGCGAGTTAATCAAGCGAACCCGACTTCCGGCTTCGTCAATCAAGTCGATTGCTTTATCTGGAAGGTAACGGTCACTGATATATCTATCAGATAACTTCGCCGCTGCAAGCAAAGCTTCATCGGAGATTTTCAGCTTGTGGTGCTGTTCGTAGCGTTCGCGCAGTCCATAGAGAATCTCAATCGTTTCGTCTACTGACGGTTCACCCACCATCACTGGCTGGAAGCGACGCTCTAGGGCTGCATCCCGCTCGATGTGTTTGCGGTATTCATCTAGAGTTGTGGCTCCGATGCACTGCAATTCACCTCGCGCCAAGGCGGGTTTGAGGATATTTGCTGCATCGATTGCGCCTTCTGCCGCACCTGCACCAATTAAGGTGTGGACTTCGTCAATCACGAGGACGACATTACCTGCCTGACGAATTTCATCCATGATTTTCTTCAGGCGCTCTTCAAATTCACCCCGGTACTTGGTTCCGGCGACAAGTAAACCGATATCCAGGGTTACCACACGCTTGTCTTCCAAGATGTCAGGGACATCTTTATTAGCAATGCGTTGTGCTAAGCCTTCGGCGATCGCGGTTTTACCTACCCCTGGTTCCCCAATCAGGACAGGATTATTTTTTGTCCGGCGACCCAAAATCTGGATCACGCGTTCAATTTCTTTGGCGCGTCCTACTACAGGATCGAGTTTGCCGTCTGCTGCCATTTGGGTCAGATTTGAGCCAAACTCGTCCAATGTTGGGGTTTTGTTTCCACGTGGTTGACCACCAGCGCTTACCTCAGCTGTTTCTCCCAGCATTCGGATCACTTGGGTTCTGACCTTAGAAAGATCAACTCCTAGGTTTTCTAGGACTCTGGCTGCTACACCTTCCCCTTCTCGGATTAAGCCCAATAGCAGATGCTCGGTGCCAATGTAGTTATGCCCTAATTGGCGCGCTTCTTCCAAGGATAGTTCCAGAACCCGCTTTGCCCGTGGCGTAAACGGAATTTCCACAGCGACAAAGCCAGAGCCTCGACCTATGATTTTTTCTACTTCAATCCGAGCGTCTTTGAGATTGACACCCATAGACTTCAGTACCTTAGCCGCAACTCCGGTACCTTCTCCAATCAGACCCAAGAGGATCTGCTCGGTACCTACGAAATTATGCCCAAGACGGCGAGCTTCTTCTTGGGCTAGCATAATTACCTTTATGGCTTTTTCTGTGAAGCGTTCAAACATATGGCATTCATCCCATCACCTGCGTCGTGCCGGTACGCTGATTTTAGCACAGGCTAAGATTGCGGATGCTTGTATAAACAAATAGACATCCGACATGACTTGACCCAGGTTGGTGGGGCAATTGCTAATTTTTCATGACTTTTATTTAATTTTCTTTACTTTTCTACGGTCAGTGTGCTGAGGAGCGTAATCTTGTTTACCTTTTCAGGCTTGACCACGGACACTTAGTGGCTGGATTGAAAAGTTTTTTATTCAATCCCAAATAACACCTAATATCATATTCTCAATCTCATCTCAAGCTTTTTTGGAACTTTATGAGAATTTCTTATAGATAAATTAGAAATAAGACAGAAAATTTCATCAAACAAGCCATGTAAGAAACGGATGATGACTAATTTATGATTAAGACGCCTTTGTCAAGCGATCGTTAATGATTGTATTCCAGTCGTGTAAAGTTTTCTGAAATTGTGGCTGTTGCAAATTTCCAAGCCAAAATACCAGCGCATCTTCATCATTGTAATAGCGCCGCCGCCGACCAGCTATTTTAAAGCCAAATTTTTGATATAAGGAAATAGCTGCTGAGTTAGAAGCTCGCACTTCAAGGGTCGCTCGCTCCAAACCGCGTTTGCAAGCGCTCTTGAGCACAGAATACAAAAGAACCTGTCCAAAGCCTTGACGGTGGTATTGAGGATGAACCGCCAAGATAGTGATGTGAGCTTCATCTAAAATTGACCAAAAACAACTTATCCCCAGTAGCCTGACAGAAGAGGCAGGGGACAGGGGGCAGGGAGTAAGGGAGAAAGAAGAATTTTTGAAAACTAGAAGTTCTTCTGTACTCCTGCTGTCAGTGGTGCCCCCAAATTCATTTGTGGAACAACCCCAATTCCCCTGATCATTCATGGGAGTATATTCATTTGTGGAGTCTTCTCTCCTTGCTCCCTTCTCGTGGGCTTCTGTTACAACA
Organism: Brasilonema angustatum; assembly: GCF_059505445.1. Classification (NCBI taxonomy): domain Bacteria; kingdom Bacillati; phylum Cyanobacteriota; class Cyanophyceae; order Nostocales; family Scytonemataceae; genus Brasilonema; species Brasilonema angustatum. The sequence goes on from NZ_JCACKO010000043.1 coordinate 15,182, forward strand.
GAGACACCGGAGAACAAACCGAGTAAATCACTGTTAGGGCTATCTAACTCGCGTTGGTAGCCTTCGAGAGTCCATAAACCACCGAAGCAGATTTGGTCTAATTCCAGCACTGCACTCAAATCTGCTTCAGTCAGGTGTTTGATTTCTAATTCTAATTTGCTCACACTTATTCGTAAAAGTACAACGCCTTTGTAAACTGGGAAGCGGAGGAATTTGTCACGCCTATAATTTTAGAGAAGGACAACTGTTATAGTTATGGTATCGACACACCCTGCTGGGGTTCAACATTCTGGTAATCAGTATTTACCACAAGCAAACGCTCAAAACATAAGTCTTTCACCAAATCAGCAACTTCTGCCGTTAACAGGCACAGTTAACAATCATGATCATCTCGAAATTGGCGGTTGTGATGTCACAACCCTAGTGGAACAATTTGGTTCACCGCTATATATTTTAGATGAGCAAACCCTGCGAACAGCTTGCCATCAGTATCAAGATAGCTTCAAGCGTTACTACAAGGGTGAATCTCAGGTTCTGTATGCTTCCAAGGCGTGGAGTTGTATTTCTGTTTGCGCGATCGCACACGATGCTGGTTTAGGAATAGATGTCGTCTCTGGGGGTGAACTCTATACAGCCCTGAGTGCGGGTGTCAGTCCCGATAAAATTTATTTCCACGGCAATAATAAATCCCACCAAGAACTGACTTTTGCCATAGAGTCTGGCTGTATCATTGTAGTAGATAACTGGTATGAGTTACGTACTTTGGTGGAGATAGCGAAGCAAGGAGGAGAAGTCACTTCCTCATCTCCTATCCGCATCATGTTGCGATTAACACCAGGTATTGAATGTCATACACATGAATATATTCGCACGGGACATTTGGATAGTAAATTTGGCTTTGATCCCAATCAACTAGATGAATTGTTTACTTTTGTAAGTCAACAATCTGTAGTTAACTGTCTAGGATTACATGCTCACATAGGTTCCCAAATTTTTGAACGCCAACCGCATCAAGATTTAGCTGCGGTAATGGTGCAGTGGTTAAATAAAGCTGCTGGATATGGTTTATCGATCAAAGAGTTAAATGTGGGAGGCGGCTTAGGAATTAAGTATACAGAATCGGATGATCCACCTAGCATTGAAGAGTGGGTGAAACCGATTTGTGAAGTTATTCAACAAGCAAGTGAAGCAAACAATTTGCCTTTGCCCAAATTATTATCTGAACCAGGGCGTTCACTGATTGGAACAGCTTGTGTAACAGCATACTCTATTGGATCATCCAAAGTTATTCCAGAAATACGTACCTACGTAGCAGTTGATGGGGGAATGTCTGATAATCCACGCCCAATCACATACCAGTCTGTCTATCGCGCAGTCGTTGCTAACCGAATGTCTGCTCCACTTACAGAAACTGTAACAATAGCTGGCAAACACTGTGAATCTGGGGATATTCTAATAAAAGATGCCCAAGTGCCAAAAACTGAATCTGGGGATATTCTTGTAGTTCTTGCCACTGGTGCTTACAATTACAGTATGGCATCTAACTACAACCGCTTGCCCCGACCGGCAGCTGTTATAGTAGCGAATGGCGAAGCAAATTTGATTTTGCGACGTGAAACTTATCAGGATTTAATTCGACAGGACTGCCTACCGCAAAGACTTAAAAGCTAGTTATTAGGAGCCACTGCGTCCTTGGAGGTTTTCTCCAAAGATCGCCGTGGTATTAGGCAGTGCGCCCTTGCGGATTTTCTGACAGTCGCGCAACTGCCCTAGCCGCAAGTGCACGCCAAAAGCATAAGCACAAGCGTCCTTTCGCGTAGCGTGTTAACTCCTGCTAGAGGAGGCACGTGAACACAGAAGCAATGCTTAGAAGCAAAGCCCGTGCCAGTAGACTGTAGAAGGCACGCAAGTGGCGTTTATTAATTAATCACGCTATGAGCTGTTAACTGTTGACTTACTTTATTAGAGGCAAAAGGTTAAATCCAGAGTCATGGGAGATTGGTGGACGCAATGGCTGACAAACCTAGGAAGGTCACAGTCCTTGCTGATTGGGACTCTGGATATTGGGTTAGTACTAGCGCTCACGTACATGATACTTATTATTATTAGTGAGCGCCGAACATTGTGGATGGTTAGAGGATTTATTGTTCTGATGCTCGCATCAGCAATCAGCAGCAGATTGCATCTACTACTGCTGAACTTTGTACTGGAAAAGTTAGTAATTGGCTGTGCTGTGGCAATGGCGGTTGCTCTCCAATCAGAGTTCCGACGATTTTTGGAACAATTAGGACGTGGTGAATTCCAGCAGTTGTTTCAACCGTCCCGTCTGGCGGTTCCCAAATACAATAGTGTCATTGATGAAATTGTTGATGCTGTTAGAGAACTGTCAAAAAATCGAATTGGAGCTTTGCTCATTTTGGAAACCACTGGTCCTATGGATGAGCGGGATTTTTCTGTGCCAGGAGTAAAGCTGAATGCCGAAGTGTCAAAAGAACTTATACAGACAATTTTTCAGCCGAAAACTTTATTACACGATGGGGCGACGTTAATTCGTGGCTCACGGATTGTGGCATCAGGTATAATTTTACCGCTATCGGGACGCACAGCCTCACGTCAGTTGGGAACACGCCACCGAGCGGCGATGGGAATTACTGAGCGGGTCGAAAATTGCATTTGTGTCGTTGTATCAGAAGAAACGGGTTCTATTTCCTTAGCGGAACGAGGAACCTTAAATAGACCGCTGACCATCACAAAGCTCAAAGAGTCTCTCGATACTCGCTTTTCCCCAAATGTGGATCGGGAACCTGGTGCTCCTGGTTTGTTAAGTTTGGGTCGTCAAATTCGTAGTAAGGTACTAGCACTCATTTCACGTTTACTCGGATTACCATCGACCGCTTCGCGACGAGATAAAAAATGACAGCACAACACACTGAACTACGAGATTTGCCCTCTGACTTGAAACAAGAATTCTTGCCCAGACACGTTGCAGTCATTATGGATGGCAATGGTCGATGGGCTAAGCGTCAAGGTCTTCCCCGGATTATGGGTCATAAAGCTGGTGTAGATGCGCTGAAAAATTTACTACGTTGTTGTGATGATTGGGGAATTGGGGCGCTAACAGCTTATGCTTTTTCAACTGAGAACTGGGGAAGACCGACCGAAGAAGTCGATTTTTTGATGACTTTATTTCAGCGAGTTTTGCGCCAAGAACTGCGGGAAATGATGAAGGAGAATGTTCAAATTAGATTTGTGGGTAATTTGAGCGTTTTACCTGTTGGGCTTCAAAAAGAAATCTCTCATTCAATGGAAGAAACAAGAAACAATCACGGTATAAAATTCACAGTCGCAACCAATTACGGAGGTAGACAGGAGATTTTACAGGCGTGCCGTACAATAGCTCAGAAAGCACAGCAAGGTTTGCTTCAACCAGATGAAATTGATGAGGCAACATTTGAACGTCACCTCTACACAGAAGGCGTTTGTGACCCAGATTTATTAATTCGTACAAGTGGGGAAATGCGGATCTCGAATTTCCTTCTCTGGCAAATCGCTTATGCAGAAATTTATATAACAGAAGCTTTGTGGCCTGATTTTAACCGCAATGAATTTTATCGCGCCCTATGCGCTTATCAGCAACGAGAGCGTAGGTTTGGCAAAGTGTGAGAAGAGGGGATGAGGAGAAAAGGAGGCGAGGAGGGAAAGAGGGAAGGAGAGATATTTTCCGCACTCCCACACTCCTTGATCTCCTGTATCCTTCTTGTTATGGTCCGGAAAAAACAGCCCCTTCTATGTCCTCTCGACTCAGAGAATACTTGAAAGCACGTTGGATATCTTGTCCATCATCTCCGGCTTGGAGATATCGCACGATGATTTGCTCAATATCTAGCGAGAGTTCTGCTTGCCAAGTAGATCGCTGTAGCCGCCAGCAATGCAGTTGTTTTTCATCTCGTTCACAGCCTTGCTCTCTCAACCAATATTCAATTTGGGGGAGGGGATGGTTGTATAACGGTGTTTCCGGGGGAGGAAGACGCATAATTTCAGTAAATAGTCAATTGTAAAAAGTTAAAATTTTATTTTTTATTTGGAATTTCTGAAGGGATACTTGGTTGAGAAATACTGGTATTGGGTTGTTGTATTGCTGAGGTGTGTAGTAGTTCTGTTTGAAAAGCACCTTCACCACGAGTTAAGCCGATCGCGATCGCCAACAACAAACAACCCAAAAGGGTTAATCCTAGAATAAATAAAGCAAAGATTTCACCAGCGCTGAGTGGGCGATCGCTTGCGTCAAGGTAAGCTGATTTAGACCAGTCGTAAGAATAGGAAACTGGGTGGTTCAAGTCGAGGGGTGGTTGGATGACTCCAAAGCGGGAATAGCCAATTTTAAGGTCGTAGCTAAGCCGTCGTTCTGGGCTGCTTAGGGTAGCGTACGCCTCGTTAAGTTGCTGAAATTTGGCAGTTGCTACAGCAGTGGGTAATTTTGTCGTATCTGGATGATAGTGCTTGCTCAATTCTCGGTAAGCACGACGGATTTCAATTACCGATGCTGAGGGATGCAGTCCTAGAAGGGAGTAATAGGTTGGTTTGCTGCTTTGTGGCATTGCCCCATTTTGATTCACAGCCGTTTCACTCACCTAGCTAAACGTTTTTTCTAATATTCTAAACCTAATTATTCCCTCAGCAGTTTAAAGCCGTCACGAGTCTGTGATTGGTTGTTGGTTGTCAGTTGTCAAAAACGACTACCAACAATAACGATTGATCATCGCTATTTTACCAAATCGGCGCGGGGTTTAAAGGTTTCTATCTGTCGTAACTTTTCGTAGAGTTCACGTTCTTGGTCAGTAATATTTTTTGGGGCTACGATCTGAATTTCTACCAATTGGTCACCACGTTCACCGTTTTCCTTGGGGTAACCTTTGTTGGCAAGACGGAAGCGTTGACCTGAACGTACACCAGGGGGAATAGACATTTTTACTGGTCCGTCTAAGGTTGGCGCTTCTATCTGTCCTCCTAAAACTGCTTCGGTGGGAGTGACTGGAACCTGACAAAAAACATTGGAGCCTTCTATTTTAAATAAATAATGAGGGTTTACTGTAATTTTTAAGTATAAATCGCCATCATTGATACCTTGGTTTTTCAGGCGGATGGTTTGACCTGTGACCATACCAGGAGGCATATTGACTTCGAGCGATCGCCCATCTTCAAGCCGAATCCTCTCGCTTCCACCTTTGTATGCTTTTTCCAATGGTAACGTTAGTCTTGCTTCTATATCTCGGCGAGTGGGGCGAGAATTTACTGTGTATTGAACTTTTCTGTTTGTGGAACTAAAGGGATCACTCTCCACTCCAGTTGTGGAAGTTCCATTTTTGGTGTCTTTGCGAACACCGACACCTATGACTTGATTGATAAAACTATCAAAATCAGAATATCTACCAGGATCTACCTCTTGATTGCGCGTACGACCGTTTGTACGATTCCAGCCGTTCTCTCGTGATGCTGCTTGTTTGTCAAAACCTTTTTGTTTCCAAAAACGACTAAATTGGTCGTATTGCGCCCGTTTAGCTGTATCAGAAAGAACTTCATAAGCCTCTCCGATATCTTTAAATTTTTCTTCTGCTGCTTTGTTTCCTGGATTGAGGTCTGGGTGATACTGACGCGCTAACCGTCGATAGTTCTTTTTGAGATCTTCATTGGACGCATCTTTCGTTACTCCTAAAATCTCGTAGTAATCCCGAAAATTCTGCAAATTTGGCATAGTTTCAGCTATTTATCTTTAAGTTTTAAATTTTAACTTTTTTACTGGCTATTCATTAATTCTTTAACGACTAACTAATTACCTATTACCTCTTACAAACTACTAAATCCGAATTTAAAATCAACCTTTTTTTTCGGTTTCTTTTATCTGTTAATACTTTTTTTGAGGTACTAGGGGCGGGGTTTCCCGCCTTAATTTCTATCAGACGTTATAACCAATTATCATCGTCATCATCCCAGTTCTCCTGGTAGCTAGGACGGGGTTTGCGTGAATACTCGCTCTTATCAGAGGAACGACCTCTCCTGTCATAATCTCTGTTGTAGTCCTTGTTATAATCTCTGTCATAGTCTTTGTCATAATAATCGCTGCGACCATCGCCTCTTGGGCGGCTTCCTCCGAGGGAATCGCGGTATGTATCCCTTTGGAATTCGCGATTATCGCCTCTTGGGCGGCTTCCTCCAGGAGAATCTCGGTCTTTTTCGCCAGTGAAGATTTCACGGATAGTACCAAACAAGTCATCTTCTTCATCATCAACGTAGTACTGGCGGATCTCACGATTTAGCTCATACAAAGCATCTTGCAAGTCGGCGTAAGCTTGGTCAATGCCTCTGTCATCATTTTCTTTCAAACTCTCGCGCAGTTCTCGGCAGATATTATCAATTCTTTGGCGGCGGCTGCGAGCAAGTTGCATCCCAAAATCCAACGCTACTTCTCTGAGTTGTCGTTCTGCTTGTCCAATCAATGAATCAGCACGAGTGCGTTTTTCTACCCGTTCTTTGCGTTCTCTGTCAATTTCAGCGTATCTTTCAGCATCTTGAATTGCTTGCCTGATTTCCCCTTCGCTCAAGGTAGAAGCACCTTGAACTGTAATACTCTGTTCTCTACCTGTGGTTCTATCCAGAGCTGTCACCTGTAAAATCCCGTTAGCATCTATATCAAATGATACTTGTATTTGCGGAATACCACGTGGTGCTGGGGGAATACCATACAGTTTAAACCGTCCCAGAGACTTATTATCTACTGCCATCTCGCGTTCGCCTTGGGCGACGTGAACTTCCACTGTATTTTGATTATTTTCTGATGTGGAAAAAATATCAGAGCGGCGTACTGGTATGGTGGTGTTGCGGGGAATCAGTTTTTTCATGACGCCGTTGACGGTTTCTAATCCTAAAGACAGGGGTGTGACATCCAACAGCAGGACATCTTTTAGTTCACCAGCAAGAATACCCGCTTGTATTGCTGCACCTACCGCCACAACTTCATCTGGATTGACGTTTTGGTTGGGTTGTTTGCCAATCATTGCCCGCACAAGCTGCTGTATCATTGGCATACGCGTAGCACCACCAACTAGCACAACTTCATCAATATCTGCAGGTGTTAAACCAGCGTCTTTCATAGCGCGTTTGACTGGAAGGCGTACGCGTCCAAGTAAATCATCAGACAAACCTTCAAACTCAGAACGAGTCAAACGAGTTTCGAGATGTTTTGGACCTTCTTGATCAGCAGCGATGAAAGGTAAGTTAATATCGGTGACGCTAACAGAGGAAAGTTCGATTTTGGCTTTTTCCGCGGCTTCTAACAAACGTTGTAAAGCTGAGCGATCGCGTCTTAAATCTACCCCCTCAGTTTCCAAAAATTTTTCTGCCAGCCAATTTACTATTTTTTTGTCAAAATCATTACCACCGAGTTGCGTGTCTCCACTAGTGGATCTGACTTCAAACACTCCATCTCCAACGTCTAAAATCGACACATCAAACGTGCCACCACCCAAGTCAAAGACTAATATAGTTTCAGTGCTGCCGCGATCCAATCCGTAAGCCAAAGAAGCGGCTGTCGGTTCATTGAGAATTCGCAGCACTTCCAAACCTGCTATTCTACCAGCATCTCGTGTTGCTTGTCGCTGAGAATCATTAAAATAAGCAGGAACGGTGATTACTGCGCCTGTCACTGGATCACCCAGGTACTTACTGGCGTCCTCTGCCAGTTTCTTTAGCACCATTGCGGAAATTTCTTCTGGAGCAAAATCTTTATTTAGACGAGGACAAGAAATTTTAATGTTACCAACCTCATCTTTGCGGATAGTATATGGGATTCGCTTAGAATCTGGGCTGAGTTCACCATACCTACGCCCAATGAAGCGTTTAACTGCGAAAAAGGTATCTTGTGGGTTGAGGAGGGTTTGGCGTCGTGCCATTTGCCCAACAACTCTTTCGCCTTCTTTGGTGAAGCCAACTACGGAGGGAGTCGTTCGCATTCCTTCTGCATTGGCAATCACCACCGGCTTGCCACCCTCCATGACGGCAACTACTGAGTTGGTTGTACCCAAGTCAATGCCGACTACCTTGCCCATGCGTTTTTGTTCTCCTGTAGTGTCTTATAAATTAATTTGTTTAGATCTAATGCTTGATTTATTGTATCTTGCTGTTGAGAATTACATGGTCAAACAGTGTTCCTTGTTAGTTAATTTGTGAATCTAAAGAACAATATCGAAAATCACCTCACCTCGATAGCCCGCGATCGCGATCCCTATCTTGCTACTGCTGGACATTTCTTTGTCCAAGAATACATTCGTCAACAATTTGCTCAATGGGGAAGTGTGGAAATCCACACCTTTAAAGTCAGGAGCAAAACTTGTCAAAACCTCATTTTGAATTTACCTTCACAACCTGAGTTCCAAAAGGGAGATTTGCCTCCTATTTTAATTGGTGCCCATTATGATGCTGTTCCTGGAACACCAGGCGCAGATGATAATGCTACAGGTATAGCAGTTTTGCTGGAATTGGCAAGAATCTTTGCATCCGTTCCAACAAAATATCCCCTGCAACTGGTGGCTTTTGATATGGAAGAATACGGGTTGCTAGGTCCTTCTGGTGCTTCTGAGTATGCAGCCGAGTTGCGACAACAAGACCAGCCGCTACGCTTAATGATTTCTCTAGAAATGTTGGGCTATTGCGATCGTACCCCTGGTTCGCAAACTTACCCATCTCCTTTAGAACGCTTTTACCCAAATCGTGGCGATTTTATTGCTTTAATTGGCAATTGGCGCACAATTCGTGACTTAATTTCTATTAGCCGCAGTATTCGTAAAGTTGGCGTACCTAGCCATTGGCTACCAGTACCTAACAGAGGTTTAATACTTCCACTGACTCGACGAAGTGATCATGCACACTTTTGGGATCAAGGTTATCCTGCAATGATGGTGACAGATACAGCCAATCTGCGAAATCCAAACTATCATAAACCCAGCGATACTATTGATACTTTAGATTTAAATTTTCTCACTGGTGTTTGTCAAGGTTTGGAAAGTGGGATTCGGCGTTTGTGAAAAAACAGATAACTATTCTTATCTGAAAAGTATTTAACGATAAAATTTTCAAAACTCTCTTTGAAAATATGTTTATCAGCGACAGGTAACCTTCTTATGGTTAAGACAAGTACAAGAAAAAAACTCACCTTAGAAGAATTTCTGGCGCTTCCAGAAGGAGATGTCAACTATGAGTTTGTAGATAGTTATGCAGTGCCTAAAGTGTCTCCCAAATTCTTTCATTCGACTTTACAGTTGACTCTGGGACTCTTGCTTCGTACTTGGTGTCAAGGAAAAGGTCGAATCGGTTCAGAGTGGGCAATTATTTTAAAGCGTCAGGGGCAAGATTGGGCACCTGTACCCGATTTGACTTATATTTCTTATAAACGTTTACCTAAAGTGTGGAAGCGCAATGAAGCTTGTCCTGTTCCTCCAGAATTGGTAATTGAAATTATTTCTTCAGACCAAACAATCAAGGAATTTGAAGACAAAGCACGAGATTATTTTCATGCTGGGGTGTCACGGGTTTGGATTGTCGATCCAGAAGCAATAACTATCAAAGTCTTTGTCTCGGTCGAAGATACTCAAGTTTACACTGATAATATGCCGATTGTAGATACTCTGCTTCCTGGTTTGGAGTTAACAGTTAGACAAGTTTTTGAAGAGGCAGAATTGCTTTGAATGTTGCTGGTGCAATTGTAGTTACGAATAATTAGAATTTCTTACCCAAAGTTAAGAAAACTTTTCCCTTTAAGTGAGTTATTGTCTGTGAACTAAGTAACCCAAGTTTTTTCTGCAACAGACAATAGTATCAGCTAAAACCGCTAGAATAGAGATTTGGAGCATTGTGCATCCGGTTATGAGTCTTCCTATAGTTGCTATTATTGGTCGCCCGAATGTGGGCAAATCTACCTTGGTCAATCGTCTTGCCGAGGAACAATCTGCTATTGTTCATGATCAACCAGGTGTGACGCGCGATCGCACTTATAAACCAGCATACTGGCGCGATCGCGACTTTACAGTTGTTGATACTGGTGGTTTAGTCTTTAATGATGATACCGAATTTTTACCATTGATTCGTCAACAAGCAATGGCAGCCCTAGCAGAGGCAAGTGTTGCTATTTTTTTAGTAGATGGTCGCACAGGACCAACACCCGCTGACGAAGAAATTGCTGAGTGGTTGCGACAACAAAAAGTCCCTGTTTTGCTAGCTGTCAATAAATGCGAATCCCCAGAACAAGGTTTGATTCAAGCAGCCGAATTTTGGGAATTGGGATTGAGCGAACCTTTCCCAATCTCTGCTATTCATGGAAGTGGTACAGGAGACTTACTTGACGTACTGATTAACTATCTTCCTGCTACACCAGAAGTCCCAGAAACCAACGAGATTAAAGTGGCAATTGTGGGACGTCCCAATGTGGGTAAATCCAGTTTATTGAACACTTTTGTGGGAGAAACAAGGGCAATTGTTAGCCCAATTTCTGGTACAACCCGTGATGCGATTGATACCGTAGTAGAACGAAACGGGCAAATTTACCGCTTGATTGATACGGCAGGAATTCGCAAAAAGAAGAATGTAGAATATGGTCCGGAATTCTTTAGCATCAACCGTGCCTTTAAAGCAATTCGTCGCGCTGATGTGGTTTTATTGGTGATAGATGCCCTTGATGGTGTCACCGAGCAAGACCAAAAATTAATTGGGCGGATTACTGAAGAAGGTCGAGCTTGTATTATTGTGGTCAATAAGTGGGATGCTGTCGAAAAAGACTCTTACACCATATATGATTACGAAAAACATCTGCAAGAACGACTGCATTTTACTGAATGGGCAGAAATGATTTTTGTCAGCGCCTTGACTGGACAACGGGTAGAAAAAATTTTGGAATTGGTTGATAAAGCAGCCGAGTCACACAAACGTCGTGTGAGTACAGCGGTGATCAACGAAGTTTTGGAAGAAGCAATAGGTTGGCACTCGCCGACAGTCTCTCGTGCTGGACGCCAAGGCAAAATTTACTATGGCACACAAGTTAGTAGTCAACCGCCTACAATAGCATTGTTTGTCAACGATTCCAAACGCTTTAACGATAACTACCGGCGCTATATCGAGCGACAATTTCGCCAACATTTGGGCTTTCAAGGAACTCCTATCCGTATTTTATGGCGGAGTAAAAAAGCCCGTGAAGTCGAAGGTACTAATGCAAATCGGGCTACCCGCGTGTAATAAAGTGAGCCAGCGCTGCAGGAGGGGAGCCACTACGTTGGACGGGTTTCACAGGCTTAGACGCCCGGAGGCGGTGAGGGGGTCGCGGTCTTGGCGGTTCCCGTCGATTGCGAACCCCCGAACCCGAAGGGCTTCCCGATAGCCGTAAGGCGTGGCGTCAGCCATAGGGTAGCATGTGGCGTTTTCCCGACCTAGGCGACGGGCGTTCCCGAAGGGTAAAAAGGTAAAAGATAAGAAATTTTGCCTTTTGCCTTTTGCCTTTTAACTTTTACCTTTTTTATGGATTTACTGCGATCGCTGCCAATTGGGCTTTACTTAGAACAACCTCAAACTTGGTTACATAAACTCGATCCACGAGTCAAGTTGATCTGGTTGATGAGCTTTTTGACAACTTACATTTTTGCCAATAACTTATGGCGCGTGCTGTTGGTGGTACTGTTGATTTTTGCTACTTTAATAGCGCGAATCCCCCGAAGAGTTTGGCAGCAGCAAATGGGCTGGCTGTTGACATTCTGCTTTTTTATTTTGGTCGTTATAGCTATCACTCCTGATGGGCTTGGTATCAAATATCAACCGCGCCTGCCGAATAACCAACAAGTTTTAACAGAACAATCAGCTTCTACTCAGTCTACTCCAGCACCAATGTCCGCCAATAAGCAGCAAGATTATAAGTATGTGCTGTTTGACAAAGGCCCAGTTAAGGTGACTCGGCGTTCATTGGATTTGGCAATCAGTGTGAGTACGATGTGGTTTACCCTGATCTACAGTTGCAATCTGTATCTGTTGACAACCGCAACAGAGGAAATCACCGCGGCTATAGAAAGTTTAATGCAACCCTTGCGACGGTTGAAGTTACCTGTGACGGAAATAACTTTAACTTTAACTTTGTCTTTGCGGTTTATTCCCCTGGTTTTAGAAGAAATCCAGAATTTAGTTCGTTCTGTGATGACAAGGGCTATTAATTGGAAAAAGTTAGGATTGAAAGGAGCCGTTAAAGTTTGGATGTTGGTTGCAGAACGCCTGTTGGAAAATTTGCTACTTAGAGCAGAGCAAATGGCAAGTGCAATGACGGTGCGAGGGTTTACAACTCCTAGTGAACATCGTGTGCAATGGCACCATTTACGATTGAGAAGAGGTGATTGGCTGGCGATCGCAATTTTAATCTTATTCTGGGGGGTTCGGCTGGCAATAGGTACTGAAGTTTAGGGAACGCTTAACAGGGCTAATGATTTGATTGTCCGCTAGTACTCATTTTATATTCCATGTCATCTCATAGCTTCAACATAAACTTCTCTAAACTTTTGAGCAACTTTACTCCAAGTGTATCTTGATAAGACTTTTTCACGACCAGCATTACCCAAAGTTTTTGCCCAAGAAGAGTTTTTTAATAAATCTATAATTGCTTCTGCCAGCATTTCCTGGTTCTTATAATCTACCAAAAGCCCATCTCTTCCCTCATCTATCACCCAAGGTATTGCTCCAGCGCGACAACCAATCACAGGTTTACTCGCAGCCCAAGCTTCTAAAAATGCAATTCCAAAAGACTCAAAACCAGAAGGATAAGCAAACACATCTACGGCAGAAAATAAGAGAGGTTTTTCCTGATTAGAAAAGTTATAAAAAAGCTTGACTTGCTTTTTATATAACTCTGGTAATTGATCAATAATATTTTCTACTTTTTCTGCAAACATTGTCTTTGCTCCTGCTAATAGAAGCTGCACATCAGGAAATTTTTGCCAGACAAGTGTCATCGCTTGTACAAGAGTATCTACTCCTTTATGTCCTCCAAATTGTCCAATAAAACCTACGACTGGTTGTTCTTTAAAACCGAAATGCTTTTTGGCTTGGGTTGAGGAAATTTGTGCAAAAGGTTCTGGATCAACTCCAACTCCCACGACAGCTACACGTTGAGGTGAAACTCCTTGTTGAATAACATAATCTGCCTCGTATTTTGTATTAGATAAATAATAAGTAGATTGCTCAATAGCACTATAAATTCTAGAGCGTTGAAATGCCCAATTATCTTGTGGATGTATCCCCCCATGTAAAATACATGGTCTTCCAGATTGTTTTGCACCGTTAAGTGCTGCGTACATATGTAGTAATGGAAAAGATGAAGCAGCAATAATATCAGCCGGAAATTCTTGGATAGCTTTTTTTAACCCAGGAATGATTGGTCCTCCTGCTATTGTTCTTAAATGCTCGTTGAATGGTAAGTGTAGACGATAAGCAACTTTTTGAGGAAATCGAAACATTTGGCTGATTCGGCTATTGACTGGAAACCGCCGCACTTTGACACCGTTGATTTCTTCTTCACCTGGTTGTAAACGTGGTAGCTTTGGATTAAAAAAACCTTCTCCATTGAAGCAATTTGTCGTGAAAACAGTGACTTCATCGCCAAATTGCTCAACTAATTCTTCAGAAATTCGTTGAATGAGCAATTCTGTACCCCCAATTGCTGGGGTATAACCTTGAGTAACGTGCAGAATTTTCATAATTTGAACGAACCGCCAAGTCGCCAAGGACGCCAAGAAAAGAGAGAAAAGAGAACTTCACTAATGGTTTAGGATTGCTATATACTTATGTCAAGTTAGTAGCTTCTATTGACTTTTAGATTTTTTAAATTTGAATTGCTTAGTTACCGCCGAAACTTTTTCCCGATGCGTTGCAGAAGTTCGCGACTTCCCTCAGTACGCCAAATTTCAATGACTCGGGCTAATTTACCACGTTTTACTACGGTCGGGGTGACGAGTTTACGTGTTTGTCGGTCAGGTGCGTACTCTGGCTGTAAACAGTAGCGCCGCAGAGGTTCGACGACTTGTGACCAATTTAAGGAGTCGCGTAAGGGTTCAAATGCTGAAGCCCAAGATGATTTGGGGCGTTCTAATATTTGGGCGATCGCCACTCGCACTGCTTCCGCATCCAATGGTGGTACAGCTTTACCAACACCATACTCTTTTACCCATTCACTCGTGACATCTCCCTCACTCACAAGTACAGGTAAACGCGCCCAGAGATAATCTAATACTCGTGTGCGAATGGAATAACGAGTTTCGATGTGTGGGGGATGAAGAGTCACACCGATGTCCGCTTCACACAACAGCGCTTCTCTTTGTTCGTATGGTATCCATTCGTAAAAGAAAATGGTACGGTCTTTTTCCCCAATTTCAGCAGCAAGCACTTGAACTTGTTCCGCCATTTTATGTGGAGCAACCTGAGGATTGGGATGACGTGTTCCTAAAAATACGAGTCGTGCTTGTGGGTATTCAGCAATCACACCAGTCCAAGCTTTTACCAAAGTTAGGGGGTCGAGCCAGTCCCAAATGCCGCCGCCCCACAGTACAATACGAGCATCTTCTGGAAATCCAGGATGTATACCGCGTAATGTAGGATTGGGACGAGGTTCTCGGTTAAGAAAGCCAATTCCGACAACATCAATTAAAGAACGCAGGGTGCTATCTTTGGCAAAGTTGCGCGGGTTGATGCGTCCATTGGAAGCGAGTAAACCGATCCAAAAATCTCGCTGGCGATCGCTTCCACAAATGAAAAAATCACCTAAACGCGCTAGGTTATTGGTGACATCTACTGCGCGGTTGTTTAAGCTTTCTTGTGCGGCGATCGGCTTGTTGAGATGGTAGTGTAAATTTTCTAAAATAAACGGATCATACAAGTCAACGATGATGCGTTTTTGTGTCTGGTGCAGAAAGGGAAATTTTTCTACCATGTAACCAGACACTAAGGCGATGTCACTGCTTTCCACCAACACTTGTAAACTTTTTGGGCGTTCATCCCAGTAACGCACCAATTTAATATTGGGGACTTCGAGAGTTGTTTCCGAGGGGATAGCAAGGGTGACATCCAAATCCTGACTAAGGACACGTGCTAATTCCAAGTAACGCATCCCTGGACCTGCCATTTTAGTGTCTACCACATCATTACTGACAATGAGTAGGTGTGGACGTTTTATGTTTTCTAATTCACGCATCAATTGAATTTTGATTTTAATATTCCTTTTAGCTTAAACCACTGATTTCTCAGTTGCCAAAAACTGCTTCTTTCCATGTAGTCAACTAAAGCTTTTAATCGTTCAATTTCTGCATCTTTGTGTTTAAATTCTGTGTGTAATTGAGAAATTTCTATCAAGTTCTTACTTCTCTGGATTATATATTCCAATCTATTTTTCATCTTTTGACCAATCACTTTTGGGCTTAAGCAAGACCTAATGTCTTCAGATGCTTTTGCACCTATCTGCTTTGCTTCTTCATAATTTTTAAACACATGTTGCATTAAATATGCTGCATGCTCAACATCTGGTTCTGCCCATGTACTTCCCTTCTTATAATGTGCATAATCTTCTGTTAAGGTAGTTAAAGAATACTTGACAGGAAAACTGTTATTAACATTCATAAAGTCAGTATTTCCAGAGTAAGCAGTGGCTATGACTGGTTTTCCATAGAACATAGCCTCAGCAATAGTTAAGCCAAACCCTTCTGAGCGATGTAGAGATACATAACAATCACAATGGTAAATCAGAGCATTGACATCATTTTTGAGCAAATATTTATCAATAATTTTTATATTTTTAAAATCTTGTACTAAATCTTTTAACTGTTTATATTTATCAGGGAACTTGTGAGCATTAGAAAATTTAATAACAAGCAATACTTGATCATTTTTACCAAAGGCTCGCTGAAAAGCTTCAATCACTGCTATAGGATTTTTGCGTTCAAAAACACTGTAAAAATCAAATATCAACAGAAAAATAAACTTATTATCTGGTAGCCCCAGCGATTGTTTACTTACTGTAGGTTGTGGTAACGAGATACTGTGCATGACTTTAAGGACTGGCACAGGTGATAGTGGTGCGATCTGCCCTTGGCAGTAAGCTTCGCTGATTGCCTCCACACTGTAACTGCTGGGAGTCCATATTTCATCAAAAAGATTGAATGCTCTTAGCCATTCTTTGGGAAAATCAGGAAGCTCCCATGCCCACAATCCAATATTGTACTTATTTTTAAAATATTCAATCCCTACAGAGTTCATAAACAAATTTATCATATCCCCATTCACATGAACAATATTAATTGGATGGGGATTATCGTCTGAGAAATTTGTATAAGTATCATCTAATTTTCTATGAAACGTATTGAAAGTGCAGTTGTTAAGTACGAAAGGAATATCAACTGCTTCGAGTGCTCTAATAGTTGAACGCACCCCTTCGCCCAAACCAAATTCACTGTTTACATAACCTGCGATGTTAACACCAGGTAAAAAACTTGCAGCAAATGGTGAAATTTCTGGTTCTGAATTCATATTATGCAATTACTTATTTTCGTTTAGTTGTTTCAGGTCATAATCAACCATTAACTCCACCAATTCCTTAAAAGAGGACTGAAGTTCCCAACCAAGTCTGCTCTTAATTTTATCAATGCAACCAACCAACTGCACTGGTTCATCAGGGCGGTAGAATGCTGGATCAACGCAAATGTAATCTTCCCAATTGAGTCCAACACAGCTAAAAGCACATTCAACGAGTTGTCTAACCGAGTGCGTTTCACCACTTGCTATGATATAGTCATCAGGTTGTTCTTGCTGCAACATTAGCCACATAGCATAAACAGCATCTTTGGAGTAGCACCAGTCACGACGAGCATCAAGGTTGCCTAATTTTAGTTCATTAGCTAGACCAAGTTTTACAGTGGCAGCTGCTTGAGTAATTTTCCGAAACACAAATTCAGTACCACGTCGCGGTGATTCATGGGTATAAGTTATACCACAGCAGGCGTAAAGGTTATATTGTTGGCGATAGTTGATAGTCATCCAGTGGGCGTATGCTTTGGCGACACCGTAGGGATTACGAGGGCGAAAGGCGGTGCGTTCGGTTTGGGGTGATTCGTCAGGTTGACCAAAAACTTCGCTACTAGAGGCTTGGTAGAATTTAGCATCTGGTTTGCAGCGACGGATCGATTCTAGCAGGCGAGAGACACCGAGAGCAGTATATTCAGCAGTCAGAGCTGGTTGTGTCCAAGAAAGGGGGACGTAGCTTTGGGAGGCGAGGTTGTAAATTTCGTCTGGTTGAGTTTCGGCGACGACATCCATTAGCGAAGTTTGATCCAGCAGATCGCCAGAGACAATTTGAATCTGGTTGAACAGATGGCTGACACGTTCCAAGTTACTTGTGCTAGAACGACGGACTAAACCAAAGACTTGGTAGCCTTTGGATAAAAGAAGTTCCGCAAGATAAGAACCGTCTTGTCCAGTGAGTCCAGTAATCAGGGCTTTTTTAGTCATTGATTTACCATTGTGCTTGTGAAAGCAGAGGATGTGTTTGGAAAAACCAAGTACAAGATTTCACAAGAAGTTTATAGCGTTATTGAGTTCTTCTAGGCTTAAGCAGTATGTTACTCAATACGTTGTAAATTTATGAAATGCTGTACTAACAGAAGTAAAATGGTTTTATTTTTTCCAGACTACCAAAATAACTCCACCTATAATCAAGCTCAAACCCATAAGACGAGTTAGAGGAATGGGTTCTTTTAATATGAAATAACCCAGTATAACGGAAAAAACATAAACCAGAGAAACAGATGGACCGGCAACGCTCAGGTTGACTCTGGTTAAAAGTAAAATATAAGCCAGAGCACCTAAAGCGTAGCAACTTAGCCCTACTAAAAGTTCAGGCGTTGTCAAGATGCTGAGAATATGAGCAACTACATTCCCTACATGAACTTTGCCTAATTTGAGTGCTCCTGTTTTTAAAAAAAATTGACCTGCTACACTAGCGATGACTGACATCAGTAATAAACTCAATTCTTGTAGTGTCACAAATATTTCCTTGCTGTATACGTATAATATGTAAAAAATTTTACATGATTAAGTGAGTCAGTTCTTACAGTAATAAAGACTTTTTAAAAATAAGTTTTTTGAGGAGCTTGTTTTATTTTTTTACACTACTGAGCGACAACTTCTATAGGAATTTTTAGAAAAGTTGTATTTTGATCACTAAACCAAGCCACACCCTCTTGAACCATTGTCAAAGCTAAGTAATATTTTCCAGGCTGATCAGGAAATTTGATAGTTGCGTTGAACTTTTGGAAGCTTTGTACAGCCACACTTTTTGCTAAAGGAGTACGCTCACCTTTAAAAACAATAACTTTACCATTAGCATCTAACCAGTGATAGGCAAGATTCACAGGATGAGCACTTGCGTTCTGCCATGTAAAATCACTAATATTTTTTACTATTACTGGAATTTTTACTATCTCCCTAACCTTACCAGATTTGAATGGTTTTAAGACTTGTATTTCTTGATAAAAGTGGCGTTTTTCTCCAACTATTACCGTGATTGTATAAGAACTGTTGATATTATTGTTTTTTGGAAACTCACCGACTCCTTCAGCTATCAAATCAAATGTAAGTTTGTACGTACCTATTTCTTTAGGAAATGAAATAGAACTAATTACATTAGCGATTTCATATTTTTTTGTGATACCAGAAACATCAAGACGCACCTCTTGAAATGCCTGATTATTGCTGTTGTAGAATATTCCTCTTACACGCGTTTCGCCTTTTTCAAGTGCAGACTGGTAACCATACCAGCTTGATATACCTGTATTTTCTAAATAAGTTTTAAGAACTTTTTCATAACCAGGTTGAACTGATAAGTAGGTCGGTGTTGAAAATTGTCGTTATGACAAGGCAGGAGGCAGAGGGCAGAAGGCAGAAGAGAAGAGCTTTTTGGGCAACTTTACTTTCCGTTACATACTTCGGTTTTTTTGCGCCGTTCTACTTATTATTGAATTGAGAGGTTGACCTTTTTCGTCTGTCACTTGTTTGATGATCCCACTTAGCCCTTGAACGATTTTCTTCTATTTTGATAGATTGAATCACTTCCCGTCGAAACGCTTTATAACATGTTTCCATATCTGTTATGTTGATATTTGTAAACATATTAGACAACATTGTCAGAAATCCATTTCCTATCCTATGCCAATAGTACACAACTCTATGAGGCCTACCACTTTGAAAACGAGAGCCGAATACGACATCAGCCTTGTTGTGTAAAATAGGTCGAATCATTATAGGATATTCTTGAGGGTCATACTCCAAATCAGCATCTTGAACAATGACAATATCACCAGTTGCAGCAGTAAATCCAGTACGCAAGGCAGCTCCTTTACCTCGATTTTTTGAGTGATAAATAACTTGGTTAACCTGCGATTCTAATTTTGTTCTTAAAAGTTCTTGTGTACCATCTGTTGAACAATCATCAACAATGATGATTTCACAATCTGTAACTGGAGATGCTTGAACAGCCTTAACAACCTGTCCAATTGTTCCGATTTCGTTATAGCAAGGTATAACTACAGAAAGTTTCATGACAAAGCCTCCTACACCACAAATAGAAACCGTTCAGTCAAATCTGAAGTTATGAGGAAACTGCTGAAAGGCAGTAACTCTAACCAATATTTTTTCAGCCGTGTTTAAGTATATAGTTATACCAAAAAAAATTAGAATGTCAATTTATTCTGGAACTCATTATTAATAGAGAAAAAGCAACTGGTTTATAAAACCACTAGAAAACTAGCCTTTTCCCGAAAACTAGACTCTTTTTGAAAAAAATTGACAAAAATAAATATAGCAATCCGATTTTATCCCTGAATGACTTGTAAAAAGAGCCAACAGGGAACAGGCAATAAAGATGCACGAAGCTTCGCAAAAATCAAATAAGAGTCCTATATGTGACTCTGTTAGATATATTTTTTAATAGTTTCTGAAAGATTCTTTTTCACACTGCCAAAAGCATAATTTTCTACCACATATTTCCTGGCTATGTGACCCATTTTACTTGACTTATGTTCCTGTGCCATGATTTGTTGTATTCCTTCACTAAAGCCCGCGTAATCGTGGTAAATTTGACCACACCCACTACGTACAACATGTTCAACTAAAACTTGACAACAGCCATTGACTAATACTGGTGTACGTTGAGCCATAGCCTCCAAAGTGACTATGCTAAAACTTTCATAAGGTGAAGGCATAACAAAAATAGAAGCCCCAGCCATGAGTTGGAATTTTTCTTCGGCTGAAACAAATCCACGAAATTCAATATCTGGACGAGATGGTATTTCTATTTCAGCTTTACCTGTCAAAATTAAACGCAGGTTCGATGGGTAACTTTTCTTAAATTCAATGAAGAAATTTATTAAGTCGCTACATCCTTTACTTGGATCAATACGACCACAGTAAAGTAAATATGGATATTCAGCTTGAAAAGGACTACAAGGTAATGTTTCAACTGCCATAGATACAACACTACCTGGCAATTCTCCCCATAACTTTTCTCCAAGTACTTTTTCAGCATTTGTCAACCATATCCAACCGCGAACATTTTCATACATATGCTTATAAGCGGTTAAGTATGCCAGTGGTTCATCATGAAGTGTTGGTACTAGTAGAACCTTGGCTAAGGGAACCTGAGTGACTCCAAAGTAAGTGGTTGGATAAAGATAAGTTGTAAATATAATAGCTTCGTAGTCATGACACCGCTCTTTTAAAAAAGATAGCAGGGGTTCTGAGTAGGGACCTTGACGGCGAATAAACTCTTCTTGAAGTGCAATATTCCAAGGTATGAGTTTGCTATTCTTTAATTGAATATGCTTGCGGTAATGAAACTCTCGTAAAAGTCTTGCATGTAAATTGTGCCAGTAGTTACTTCGTCCTATAGTTACTGGGAAGCGATAAATGTTGATATCTTGCTTTGCCTCAGAACCCGCAGGTAGGACATTAGCCCAGCTTGTATACTCTAATGCTGTTGTTGTCAGGACATCAACTTTGTATTCATCACTCAATAAAGTGGCATATTGCCATGCTAAAGCTTCTGACCCGCCTACTATGCTTTCATGCCATCGTTGAACAACAATTGCAACCTTTTTCATTCTATGTTTTTGATAATTTCTATAAACTTTGTTTCGATCCGTTCATTTGTAAAAGCTTCATTGTATCGCAGCCATCCTAGTTCACCTAGATTGGCACTAACGACTTCGTCCCGAGCGATACAGTCTATCGATCCAGCTAATAAATAAGGATCTGGCTGATCCCAAACCAAACCTGCTTTTCCTACCGTGTAAGGAATAGCAGTTGAACCATAAGCTACTATTGGCAGTTTCATTGCCATAGCTTCTACCAGTGGTACACAAAACCCCTCATGTTCACTTGTCATCAGAAAAACATTGGAGACAAGATAGTAGGCTTTTAGAGCTTCATTAGAAACTCCTCCTGTAAAGACGACTGAATCTTGTAAACCGACATCGTTTACTTTTTGATGAATCAAATTACTATAGTCTTTTAAGCGTTCATCTTCTTTTCCAACGATGAAAAGACGACTGTGTGGATTGTAGGTATTGTGGTAAATATCAAAAGCGTCAATCAGTGTAGCGTGTCCTTTATTTGGTGCTAAACGACCAACCATTAAAATATTGACTGTGCCATCTATGTATCTATCTAAAACACTAAGGTCTGCATCTATATATTGCAAATCTTGAATATGATGGAAAGGAGGCAATACCACAACATTTTCTTGAGGAATTTTTAGGGAATATAATTCAGAAGCATTATATTCGGAAGCCGGTAGGTAAAATATGTCTTGTATAGCAGCAATATATTTCAGTTGTTCTCGTCCGTCTCTACAAACAACTGTATATTCTGCGTTAATATTTTCATAAAATTTTGCTGGCGTCACATTGTGGTATCTTACCACCTTTTTACAATTTATTTCTCTTAAAAGATTAAGAGCAAACTCCCAACCTACAGAATAGTGATAAATTAAGACATCAGATTTTTTCTGTAAAAAGTTTCTGATATCTTTTATATGTTTGATTTGATGTTTATCAAAGCTTCCTCCCTCTACAAATATCTGGGCTTCATACCCATTTTTCATGAGAGATTTCTGCATTGCTATAACATCATTACCGACTGCATCTCCATCTACAAGACACGGGGTTAAAATAGCAATCCTAGTCACAGTTAATATCCTAATAATAGGGAATTGCGAGAATGTATTATTTTATATGAACATTTCAGCCGAGTTTAGTACTTGAGTTATGCTATTCCGTTGTATTACAAAAATATTTTGTTCCTACTCATTTTTGTACCCAATCACAGCATAGTCTTGTGAACCATAAAAGAAACTATTTAAGCGTTCAACTATGGGAGAACCACTCAATTTTTGATCTTCTGGATAAGAATTAAGCTTCATAATTGTGACTTTGGACAGACCGCGAGCCTGGGCTGTAAACTTTATCATGGTACTGGGCAAGGGATTGCGATGAGTTGGATCTACATAAAATGTATGAGTAGCTACTAATATATTCTCCGGGTTGGGTGTTTCAAAAATAGCAAGACCTCCAGGACTAAGAACCCTGACAGTTTCATCAAACAATTTAATCAAGACTTCAAATGGCAAATGCTCTATAATGTGGAACCCAGTGACTGCACCTAAACTTCTATCTGGTAAAGAGTGCAGATATGCAATGACGTCTGATTCCATTACTTCCAGTCCTCTGGCTTTAGACTGTTCTATCATGACTCGATTGATGTCAATACCCCTTGCTGTGTATCCAGAGTCACCCAGCAACTCCAACCATTCGCCGCGTCCACAACCCACATCCAAAATAGGTAAGTCTGGTGTACCAACCTTTGCTTCTTGAATTAAGGGTAAGTAAACTTTTAACTTGTTAAAAATATCTTCACGGCTACCTCGAAACTGGTCTTCAAAAGCTACATAAAAAGCATCAAGTGAATGTTGTTCTTCATTAGCAAAAGCTTTCAACTGTTCTTGGTTAAAAGGTTCTGGTAATCGTTTGTGTGCTTCTTCCAAAAACATGCTTATTATACGCTTTTGCTGCATAAAATCATTTTTCAGATAGTTATCGTTTGTTTGATGATGCGTATCCAGGTTTTCTACACGAGTACTTACAGCATTTAGCTGTTCATTGATTCCTTGCAGGCGAGTATCCACACTACGCAAACGCTCATCTCCTCCTTGGACTTGTGTTTCTAGAGTTTTGAGATGCTCATCTATTAACTGTTTTTGACTATTTACAGCATCAAAATGCTCTTGTATACTAGTTCTCCAACTATTTACCTTGGTATTAGTATCATCCCAACCATCATTTATAATTGAAACACAGTTACAAACAATATCTAAACGCTCATCTATCTCTTGTAAACGAGTTTCTATACCATTGAATCGAGTATTCACAGCATCATAGCGCTCATCCATCTGAATTTTTAAATTTCTTATTTGCTCTGTCATCTGTTGATTCAGTGCCACAGATTCTTTCAAAGCGCGGATGACATTAAAATTGACTTCTCGTTGATCTTTGAAGATAAAATTTAGTATTTTTAAAGCAAGTTTTTGTAAAGGTTGACTTAAATTAAAAGGAAATTTTTTAAGGTTTTCAGGCCATTGAGTGCGGATAATAGCTCTAGACTCAGCATTAGAAAGCAAATTGTTAAGATGATTGAATATATGATGAAGTGTTCCTGTGCCATTGGAATTTTCTGGTTTGTATGTCGTTACGTTCCTTTGTTGAGGTTGTCTGGGACGACTAGCGACTTCCTCGCGAATTTTATCCATTAATTCATTGACGTTAATTTTCGGATTATTTGCATCCATCATTCTTATCTACTTATCTATTATTTAAGATTTAATTTTTTTTAATTTTTCTCAGTCAATGGTTTGATATCCTTTATTGTTTTAGCAGGAATACCTGCCACAATGTGATAGCTAGGAATATCACCCTTGACTACAGCACCTGCACCAATTACAGAATGCTTTCCAATCCTGCATGGACCAAGTACTGTTGCATTACTTGCTATCCATGCACCTTCCTCAACGATAATATCATTCCCTTGCTTCGGAAAATCATTTCTTCTATCAATACCAAATTTATTATAATTATGAGTTCCGGTTATTAAACTCACATTATGACCAAAAAAAACATAGTCCTCAATCACTATATTTCCAGAAGATAAGTTAAATGTAGCATTATTAACAATGCAAGTTTCTGATAAGTTTAGTTTTTTTGGGTCACCAAAAACTAAATGTTGGTTTAGCATAACCTCTTTAATACGTTCATCAAAATAGCCTTGAGCTAAATATTGAACGAGATAATTATCCACAGTTCTTTTTATCATTATTTCTAGCCTTGATTTGAAAAAACTGTTTATCCTTTTATACATAATGATGATTCCTCACATAATCTGACTTTCCTTCCAGAAACTTGAAAAATACCATCTACAAAATCCTTGACAGCTGCTTGTATTACAGTTGCATTTTGAATCCAATCCAACATTTCCAAATTTTCGTGTGGTCCATCACCAAAAGCTATGTCGAAAGCATAGCTTCCTCCTACAAGATGAGGCCAAACAAACTCAAATTCAACTACAGATCTTCCTATTTCTGATTGAGATAACCAGTAATTGGCAAAGCTTTTATCTATCAATTCAGTACTCCATCCAGATAAAACAGTCCGCAGTCTATCGAGAAGAGCTATACCTACATTAGGTTTTCTAATTTGATCATGTCTTAATGTGGTTATTCTGACTCTTACTATATCTCCTGGATAAACTAAATTAATTGGCTGATTATCTGCATCTATTAAATACACACTTTCAATTTCCGCACGCCCTGTACCAAATCTTTCAAATCCATTAAATGCAATATATGCCTTTCCTGTAAAAGGGTTGAATTCTTTATGAGTGATTTTATTGATATCAATTTTTTCTTCTGTGGTATTTTGTAAAACTTGTTGTTGTGACTCTATATTATGTATTGCAGTTCTTTTATTGACTTCTTCATGTATCCAAGCTTGATAGTGTTTGCATACTTCTGCTGGCTTTCCGGTATCTACTATTACACCTTGATTCATCCAGAGTGCTTCTGTGCAAAGCCGGGAAACAGCACCTACATCATGGGATACAAATAAAATTGTCCCTCCTGCATCTTGAAAATCTCGAATTTTTGCCATGCAGCGATGCACGAAAACACCATCACCTACAGCTAATGATTCATCTACAATCAAGATTTCAGGATTAACATTGATTGCTACTGAAAACGCTAGGCGGACAAACATCCCACTTGAATAGGTTTTTACTGGCTCCTCCATGAAATCGCCAATTTCAGCAAAAGTAGCAATATTGTCAAACTTAGTTTCTATCTCTTCTCGGGTTAACCCTAGAATTTGCCCGTTGAAAAATACATTCTGCCGTCCTGTAAACTCAGGATTAAACCCACTACCAAGCTCTAATAGTGCAGAAACACGACCATTGACGTGTACTTCTCCTGTAGTGGGTGTCAGCGTTTTGGCAATAATTTGTAACAGCGTACTTTTGCCAGAGCCATTTTGACCTATAATCCCCACAGTTTCTCCCTTAGAAACCTTGAGGTTAATATCCTGCAATGCCCAAAACTCTTGTGCATGGTTTTTACCTGGTAGTAAAACTTCTTTGAGCCTATCTACCGGGCGAGCATAGCGCCTGTAGCACTTTGAGACATTCTTGAGAGATATTGCAATTTCCTCACCCATAGCACACACGCATATTCCTACGACATCTGAAACTCTTATAAGATTTTGAATCAGAAATCATCAATTAAGCTATAAAACTTAGTAAACTCTGGCGAAAATAATAACGTTAAGTGGCCGCATTTTGCTATAACACGTCAGCAAACGCTGGACGCAACCGCTTATACACCCAAAAACCGCAACAAAATATAACTGTAGAAGTCACAAAAGCAACTCCCCACTCGCCCCAATGTTTAACTTGTCCGACTAAAATTAAGTCACGATAAATTTCAGCAATAGCTGTCAGAGGATTTAACCAAAATACCCACTCCCGGAATTCTGGTGGTATGGACGATGCTGGATAAACAATTGGTGTTAGATACAACCAAAGCTGTAAAATAACTGCCAAAGTCTGCGGTATATCTCGCAGAAATACCGTTAGTCCTGCTGTCAAATAACCTAATCCTGCTGTCAACAACAACTGTGGTAGCCAAACCAACGGTAAGAGCGCCAAAGTTGTATGTAAAGTCTGAGTTTGTACCGCCACAAAAAAAATCAACGCCATTAAACCAAAGGAACTCTCAATAAACGTTGATAAAATTGGCACCAGGGGTAACAAAGATAAGGGAAACACAACTTTTTTTACTAAGTTAGGCTGTCCTATCACCGAAGTAGAGGCTTGCATCAAACCACCACTAAAAGCAATCCAAGGCAGTAACCCTGCAAATAGCCACAAACCAAAGGTAAAATTGTTTTCTGGAAAACCTTTGAGACTTAGCTTTGCTTTTAGTACAATTGAGAACACATAAGTATAAATCAGTAACTGGGATAGCTGATTCAACAAAGGCCATAAATTCCCTAAAACAGAACCTTTGTAGCGTGCTTCTAAATCCCGTCGCACCAAAGTTCTCAACAAATCAAACTTTGCCAACCACTGTTCATGAAACGGCAAGATACGCTTTAGCTTCCCCGCCTTTCGGACAACTCCTCGCATTGTTCGCAACAATTGCTGCTCCTTGCTCACTACCGACACACCAGATTTCTCTCAATGAAGCCCAACAGCTACTAAAGTTCCCGCTGTACTTCGTATTGGAAGAATAAGTTTTTTGTCAAAATGCTGTGAATTTACCTTGTAAATTATACGATTAATTGAATATTTTGCAGCATATGTTGTCTGTTATTTCAGCTAAAAAGAACTCAATTAAACTCTTGTGGCTCGCTTACCTTAAATCGGAACTGTTCCAGCATTATTAATTAATTATGTTTGTGATGCTGAAGATCCAACAAGTCATTGTTTCACATTTGAGGCAAGTTATCCGGATCAATTCCCTGACTACGCAAATACTCAGCTAGTCTCTCGGCTCGTAGGCGTTCTTGTTCAACTTGTTGTGTAGATGTTAGTATCCATTGATTGTTTGCATCGTACCAACGTAGCCATATACCTGTGATATTCTCGTAAGAACCTTGCCACACTCCCAAACCTTGCTGTATCTCTTCTAACCACAAACGTTGGTTAGGTAAAGATAATTCTTGATAAGTAGCTCAACCTAATTAAATGTAAAACGCTCGACTTGGTACTGACCTTGTAT
>NZ_JCACKO010000044.1:0-4217 GCF_059505445.1 Brasilonema angustatum
TTCACAATGCTTCTAGTACCGTTCCAGCCTCGTAAATTGGCAAAGGTATTGTTAATAATATCCCTATTCTGTCACTCTCCGAAAACATTTGCAATTTCTGAATTCTAGAGCTTTTGTATAGCAAGCGATTGCGCGATTATTTTCTAATAACAAATACAAGACCCATTTTTTGTTAACAGCATCGCTTGTATTGATTGCCTCATGAGGCTTATAGCGATCGCCTTCCCGGAAAGTGACAGAAGAGGGTTAGAACAAATTCTGTCAATTCCTGTTCATCGAAATCAAGATTTGAAAGTCGAAACCTTGAGAGCTTTGATGAAAATAGCCCAGCTAACTGAGGAAGATTTACTCTAATTTTGATCTTGAAGTATTGTAGGCGATGAGGTTCTGTCAACGAACGGCTTTCAGGGCATCGTACAATAACTTGTATCGCTTAAAACCTGCTTCATACACAGCATTTACTTGCGGCTGTACCACCCTCGCATCCTGCGGCAACAGATTGAATGCAGCTTCTAAATTGGGGTATGCACCAACCCCCACCATTGCTAGAATCGCTGCTCCGTAAGCGGCTCCTTCTTCAGCTTTGGGAGCAATGAGTTCTGTTTGCAAAACATCTGCTAAAATTCGTAACCAGATGTTGGATCGCGCTCCTCCACCTGTTGCCAAGAGTTGATGAACGGGAGTAATCTGGCTGATGACTTCCAACGCTGCCCGCAAGCTGAACCCAACGCCCTCCAAAATAGCACGAATAAAATCTGCCTGCGTATGAGCTAATGACAGATTCACCCAAGCACCCCGAGTATCTGGATCGAGATGGGGACTACGCTCTCCTGAAAGATGGGGCAGAAATAGAACACCACGAGCACCAGGAAGCGATCGCTCTGCCATATCCATCAGGTCATTATAGGGAACATTCGGTGCAAACGTATCTCGATACCAACGCAGAGAACCACCTGCCGCCAGCGTCACTCCTAGCTGATGATAGCCACCATCCACATGACAGAATAAATGCACCCGACCTTCTGGATCAGGAATTGGGCGATCACACGGTGCAAAGATAACTCCTGAGGTGCCAATACTCAGACTGCCCCGGTTCAGGTTGCTTGATGAGATGCCCAAACTGATCGCCGCTGCTGCATTGTCGCCTCCGCCTGCAACCACAGGTAATCCGGCTGGTAATCCCACGCGGGCGGCGATTTCTGATTTTAGTCGTCCGGCGATCGCCGTAGACTCGACTACCGGGGGAAACAACGCTGGGTTGAGATTGAGAGCATTGAGAATATCCATATCCCATTGCCGAGTCGCCAGGTTCAGACACCCGACACCGGACGCATCAGATGGCTCTGTCACTGACTCGCCAGTTAGCACATATCCAAGATAATCTTTTGGCAAAAGAATCTGCCAAAGCCGAGCATATGCTTGCGGTTCTTCAGTCCGCAACCACACAAGCTTCGGAAGCTGAAACCCAGTAATTGCAGGATTTCCAGTACGCTGAATCAATTCTTGACGGGGAATGGTGGCTTCAATCGCATCAACGGCTTTACCAGTGCGCTGGTCATTCCACAAAATTGCCGGTCTGATCACTGTGCCCTCTGCATCAAGAGGAACCATACCATGCATTTGTCCAGACAAACCCAGAGCTATTGCTCGGTATCCATCTAGCTGTTGAGCAACATCGAACAGGGCATCCAGACTCGCCTCGACCCAATCCGATGGGTTCTGTTCCGTCCAACCGGGCTGTGGGATTAACAGGGGATAGCTTCTGGTTGTCTGAGCGATAACTTGCCCTTGTAGTAGGTCTACTGCGATCGCCCGCACTCCTCCTGTACCTAGATCTAAGCCAACTACGACGTCAGTCAATTCCCCCTCCCAAATTCTCAATCTAGTGAAGGACTTCAAAAATTTGAACTTCTTTTAGTCTAATCTTCTCACAGAAATGTATGAAAAACTTCAT
The DNA here is from genome assembly GCF_059505445.1 of Brasilonema angustatum. Taxonomy (NCBI): domain Bacteria; kingdom Bacillati; phylum Cyanobacteriota; class Cyanophyceae; order Nostocales; family Scytonemataceae; genus Brasilonema; species Brasilonema angustatum. The sequence continues at coordinate 1,955 of NZ_JCACKO010000044.1, forward strand.
AAACGTTTTGAAAATCGCACTCCTAGTAATTACTCTTTACTCTGTTTAATAATTGCAGTTATTTCTTCAAAAACTAAATCAGCAGAGTGTTGAACAACAGAACTTAATTCCAGTCCAAAATCAAGATTTTCGGCTTCAATTAAGTAAACAGTCACCTCTTCGGGAAAGTCTTCTTTAAAGATTTTTCTACCTGCGGCTAAAGCATGATCCCAGCGAAAATTATGCAGATTATAACTGGCTTCTGGCAAAGCTTCAAGTTCTTTTCCTGGAACTTGAAATATAGCCCCTGGTTCAGAATCAGTTGAACTTGCATCAATGATAATTAATTTTTTGCTACCTCTTGCCTGAAACATGACTTCGATCCCTGCGGTACCACAGTCATAAACTCGCACATCAGGAAGAGGATATTGGCTAAGATATTTTTGTAAGCGTTGGGCAATGAGTACGCCTACAGCGTCATCACTACGATTGAGATTTCCGCAACCAATGATTGTGAGCATTTTAGAGCTAACGGCTAATAGCTAAACAATTGAGTGTTACACTACCCTAGACGCAAGTCAGTTATATTTTATGGATTTAAAACAACAAAATTGGAAAAATTTCACGACTAACCATTTGCGTGACTGGCATGGAATCTGGACAAGATATTCTCCCCAAGGTGAGGTAACCGAATCATTTCCAAGTCTCAGAAGCTTTCGGAGTAATCCAAAGCAGACCGAAATCGTTCAAAAGAATCACTACGCATATAGTGATGGCAGAAGAGTAGAACAAAGTTGGGAATATAATCAACTCTCGAATAGCTTATCTAATGGACTTTTTCATCCACAAAATGAATCGATGAGGGGAATTTTCTTTGAATCCGGTCATGCTGCTTGGGTTACAACTAAGTTGAAAACAGATTCATATTTTGCCGTTGAACTATTTTTTAAATATCAGGAATTAAGACATAGTGTAGGTATCGTTTATGATCAGGCTGGTAGTTTGTTCAGAACGGCAAATATTCGCGAAGATAGTACTGGCTTTCCTAGTCAATACTGGTCAAATGAAATCAATCAATTGCCAGAGCGAGATTTCAACGGTAATTGGCAAGGAACTGCTGTGACTATGACTCCAGATTTAAAGATTTTTCAGCCTGTCGCGACTCAGTTACACTGGGTTGGGGAAGGACACAAAACTTTCTTTTTGCCTGATGGCGTTTCTATCAGTTGTCCAGGCAAAGTGAGTGTTGGCACTTCCTTTACTATGGCAGCTAACTGGTTAGTGAAAGCCTCCGAGATGCAACAACTGCTTGTCAACTATGACGAGTCTGGAGATTTTTCGGCACTGACGCTGGAACTATTGTATGTTTGAATACATCTAAGTAGATAGAACACTTTTTTCATACTCTCAGTGTGGGTATTCTGTAAAAGGCACTAACCTTTAACAAGTGTTGAAAATCTAACAAGGAGATACGTCAGTGGCATATTTATTGAAAGTCACATACTCACAAGGAACGAATTTCAAACAGAGTCTTAAGGATTCAAGTGATCTGGGAGTCTGTGAGAAGTACAATGTCAGCAGCGGCAGGTCTTTTAGAGTTAAAGAAAGAGTAGAGGCAGACAAAGACCACTATAGAGTCACTTTGTTTGATAAACTTGGAAATTCTGGATGTCCTCAATACGACACTTGGTATGTCTTCAAAGCCCATGTCGATATCCAATCAGAAACATCTGGTTCTGTTGCAGACGTGGTTGTTATCAATGCTTCAAGTGGTCTGAATGTTCGGGAACAACCGGGTACGAGTGCTCGTGAACTTGGTAAAATTCCCAATGGATCAAGAGTCTCCGTGTACGGTGAAGGCAAAGATAATGACGGCTTTCGTTGGATTAAGGTTAAATCTAACCAATGGGTTTCTTCTGAGGGCTGGATCGCTACTGAGTATCTGAAGATTTTATCAATCCGATAAACTTGTAGACCGTATTGTGAGGATTGTCATTAGTCATGAGCCACTAAACCACAAAAGACAAAGGACGAATGACTAATGACAGTCTTGTGGGTTTGCCCTGATGTTCGCCAGTAACTTAAACGGGCAAGACTTAGCAAAACCGTGTGGATATCTTAGCTGTTTGTGTATCTTCACATTTATAGCAGTCGCCACAATTGTTAGGACATTTCTCTGTTCCCTGTTAAGGGTTTCCTGTTTCCTTGAGATCAAAATATGATGTCCTAACTCCTAAGAAACACATTCGGTAGGTGTGGAAATAGGGATGAGTTCTAAGCCAAG
>NZ_JCACKO010000045.1:0-4193 GCF_059505445.1 Brasilonema angustatum
ATTGACTAACCGAGGCCCGTTACAGAAGCCCGGATGGAGCGCAGCGTAATCCGGGGTTGCGCACGCGGAGAGAACGGTCCCGGATTTCGCTGCGCTCCATCCGGGCTACGAAACCATCACGCCCCAAAACTCTTCGGCGAGCCCGCGACCGCAACACCGCCGCCCGTCGTCACCTTCATCACCGCAAGCCCGCGCTCATTGGTGCCATCGGCGCGGAAGCGGAACAGGCCGTCGATGCCGGCAAAGCCCGACGGATTGGTGAGCACATCCGCCGAGAACCGCGTCGTGCCCTGCGTGCGCGCGAGCGCGGCGACGAGGGCGACCGCGTCATAGGCGAGCGTCGCGGTGCGGATCGGATCGGCGCCGTATTTGGTGCGATAGCGGCCGGAGAACGCGCGGAAGCCGGCCGGGTCCGGCGCGGCGTAGAGGCCGCCTTGCAGATTCTGGCTGGCATAGACGCGCGGGCTGTCCCACAGGCCGGTGCCGAGCAACTGGATGTTGCGCAGATTCGCGCCTGCCGCGGTCATCGCATCCGCGACGGAAACAACGGCATCGCCGTCATCGGCGATGAAGAGCGCATCCGCGCCGCCGAGCTGCTGCGCCACCGTGCGCGCCGGCGTGGCGCGATCGGCGCCGTATTTCTCGAACGCGACGATGCGCCCGCCGCGCCGCGGCACCGCCGCCTTCACCGCGGCTTCGACGACATTGCCATAGGCATTGTCGGGCACGAGCACGGCGACCGCGCGCTTTCCGATGCCGGCGGAATATTCGACGATGCGATTGACGTCGGACTCGGGGAGGAACGAGAGCAGATAGACGCCGCGGCCGGCAATACTCGAGTCCGTCGAGAACGCGATGACGGAAATACCGCGCGTGCGCGCGACCTGCGCGACCGCAGGCACCGACTGCGCGAACAGCGGCCCCAGAATGATCTCGGCGCCTTCGTCGACCGCCTGCTGCGCACCGGCTTGCGCGCCCTGCGGGGTGCCATTGTCGTCCTTGATCAGGAGCTGGATGTTCGGATTCTGAAACTCGGCCAGCGCCATTTCGGCGGCATTGCGCATCGACTGCGCGGCGAGGCCGGCATTGCCGGCGGCCGAGAGCGGCAGGATCACGGCGACTTTCACCCCGCCGGTGCCGGCGGTCGTGGCCTGTTGCGGCGGGCCGGCCGGTTGGGCCGGAGGAGGGGAGGAGCTGCTGAAGGGGTTGGAGAACTGGCTGAGGCTCTGCTGCACGCCGGCACAGGCCGACAGCACGGGTGCGCCGAGCAGCAGGCCGAGCGCGCTCCGCCGGGTCGCCCCGGACAAACGGGGCCCCGGAACGGGAGACTTTGGATCACGCGGGCCCATGGCAGCAGCTTCTCTTCTGACCAGCCGTCGGCCGGCCGGTCACAACAACATTCTTGCCGCGACAGAAGCCGCGGATTCAGGCATATTGTCGGCAAATAGTTAACTAAAACAAAAGGATAATGACCGCTTAACGCGACCGCCCCTCACGTCTGGCTAGCTGTCCACCGTCCGTCACCCAGCATCAAGGCGGCGTTTCCGCCGTGAATATGACGCTGACTCTTCATTCCCTCGGGAATGTGATGCCTAATGGATCACATTCCAGTCCTTCCTCACCCCTCACCACGGCATGATCTTTTTCGGAGGACCGGTTCCCAGCCCCGGGGATCATGCCTAAGTTCGTCTGATTATGCGCGCAAAGCCGGCCCCGATAAATACGCCTGAAGGCCCAGACGCCGCCCCGCGCGGTTTCTCCATCGACGCCCATCGGCTGCCGGCGCCGAAGGCGGCGCCGGGTCTCTATCTGGTCGCGACCCCCATCGGTAATCTCGGCGACATCACCCTGCGGGCGCTGCAGACCCTCGCCGGCGTTGATGTCATCGCCTGCGAGGACACCAGGATCACGCGGCGCCTGACCGAGCGCTATGCGATCAGCGCGCAACTCAAGCAATATCACGAGCACAACGCCGAAGCCGCGCGCCCGAAGATCCTGGAGGCGCTGGCGGCAGGCGGCTCGGTCGCGCTGGTCTCCGACGCCGGCACGCCGCTGATCTCCGATCCCGGCTTCAAGCTGGTGCGCGAGGTCTGCGCCGCCGGCCATACGGTCCATGCGCTGCCCGGCCCGTCCTCGGTGCTGGCGGCGCTGTCGGTCGCGGCGCTGCCGACCGATCGCTTTTTCTTCGAGGGCTTTCTGCCAGCGAAATCTGCCGCGCGAAAATCACGCCTGACCGAGCTTGCCCGTATCGATGCGACGCTGGTGATGTTCGAATCCGGCAACCGCGTCCAGGATACGCTCACCGAGCTCGCCGAGATCATGGGCAGCCGCGAGGCCGCGATCTGCCGTGAGCTGACCAAGCTGCACGAGGAGATTTCGCGCGCGCCTCTCCACGAGCTGGCGCGGGATGCCGACGGGCTGGAGACGCGCGGCGAGTTCGTGCTGGTGATCGCTCCGCCGGCGGCCGACGCCGAGGTGCTGACATCGGATGCGCTCGACGATCTGCTGCGCGCGCAGCTTGCCGCGAACAGCGTCAAGGATGCCGTCGCGCACGCCGTCGCGCTGTCGGGGCGGCCGCGCCGCGAGGTCTATGCCCGCGCGCTTGAGCTCGCCAAGGACCAAAGGGACGGCGATGGCGAAGACTGAGGGCGCGGAACCGAAAGCCGCTTCCCCCGAGCGCGTCGCCGCGTTCCGCACCGGCATTTCCGCCGAGAGCCGCGCCGCCGCCTATCTGATGGCCAAGGGCTACCGCATCCTCGCCAAACGCTTCCGCACCCCGCATGGCGAAATCGACCTCGTGGCACGACGCCGCAATCTGATCGCCTTCGTAGAGGTCAAGGCCCGCGCCAGCCTCGACGAGGCCGCCTATGCGGTGACCCCGCGCCAGCAGCAGCGCATCATCGACGCCGCGCAAGGCTGGCTCGTGGCGCATCCCGAGCATGCCGAATTCGAATTGCGATTCGACGCCATGCTGATTGCGCCGCGCTCACTTCCACGCCATGTGTTGGCGGCATTCGACGCCTCGACCTGAAAGGCAGACCATGAAACTCAACGTCGCCGTCCAGATGGACCCCATCGCCCGCATCAACATCAAGGGCGATTCCACCTTCGCGCTGCTCCTGGAGGCGCAGAAGCGCGGCCACGGCCTGTCCTATTACACACCCGACAAGCTCTCGATGGTCGGCGAGGAGATCGTCGCGCCGGTCCAGCTCCTGACGGTGCGCGACGAGCCCGGCGATCATTTCACCCTCGGCGAGCCCCGGCGCGAGGCGCTGAACGGCTTTGACGTGGTGCTGCTGCGTCAGGATCCACCGTTCGACCTCGCCTACATCACCTCCACGCACATGCTCGAGCGCATCCATCCGAAGACGCTGGTCGTCAACGACCCGGCCTCGGTGCGCAATGCGCCGGAAAAGCTGTTCGTGATGAACTTCCCGCAGCTGATGCCGCCGACGCTGATCTCGCGCGACCTCGACGAGATCAACGCCTTCCGCGACAAGCACGGCGCCGTCGTGATGAAGCCGCTGCATGGCCATGGCGGCGCGGCGGTGTTCCGCGTCATGCCGCAGGACATGAATTTCGGCTCGCTGTTCGACATGTTCTCGGTGACGTTCAAGGAAGCCTGGGTGATCCAGCAGTTCATCCCCGAGGTGAAGCACGGCGACAAGCGCATCATCCTGGTCGATGGCGAGTTCGCCGGCGCTGTGAACCGCGTGCCGGCCGCCGACGACCTCCGCTCCAACATGGTGCGCGGCGGCGCGGCGAAGGAGACCGAGCTGACCCCGCGCGAGCGCGAGATCTGCGCCACCGTCGGCCCGGCGCTGCGCGAGCGCGGCCTGCTGTTTGTCGGCATCGACGTCATCAACGGCAACCTCACCGAGATCAACGTGACCTCGCCCACCGGCATCCGCGCCATCGCGCGGCTCGGCGGCCCCGACGTCGCGGCCAAGATCTGGGACGTGATCGAGCAGAAGCGGGCGAAGTGAGCGTCCGTCTTTTCGTAGATGGGGTAACGGGCCCCCCCCGGGGCCTTCCAGCGAAGCCGCGCTAGCTACGGCGCTGTTTGGTGGCGCGCGTCGCGCGGCTTGACTGGAAGGTTGGCGGTCGTCCCTCACATTGATGGTGTAACGGAGTCGAGGCTAGAGCAGATTCTGATCAGACGCGATCATAACCGGCCGCGGCGAAGAAGTTCA
>NZ_JCACKO010000046.1:0-41987 GCF_059505445.1 Brasilonema angustatum
CGCAGCTTAACCTCAGTTACAACCAAATAACCCAGATTCCAGAGGCGCTGGCTAATTTAACCAATCTGAGGGAGCTTCACCTCAAGGGCAACCAAATAACCCAGATTCCAGAGGCGCTGGCTAATTTAACCAATCTGAGGGAGCTTCACCTCAAGGGCAACCAAATAACCCAGATTCCAGAGGCGCTGGCTAATTTAACCAATCTGAGGGAGCTTCACCTCAAGGGCAACCAAATAACCCAGATTCCAGAGGCGATCGAAAGTTTGCCGAAATTGGAAAAACTAGATTTACGAGGAAATCCGCTTCCTATTTCACCAGAGATTTTAGGAGCTTTTGAAAATGTTGGTTCAGTTAAAGACATTTTCAATTACTTGCGATTACTCCGAAGCGCTGAAGTGCGTCCACTCCACGAAGCCAAACTGTTGCTCATCGGACAAGGCAGCGTCGGCAAAACATCCCTGATCGAGCGACTAATCCGCGATAAATATGATAAAAATCAACCCCAAACCGACGGACTCAATGTGGAAACTTGGAACGTGCAGGTCAATAGCAAAGATATCCGCCTGAATGTTTGGGACTTTGGCGGACAAGAAATTTATCATGCCACCCATCAGTTTTTTCTGACTAAGCGCAGCCTCTATCTCCTCGTTTGTAATTGTCGCACCAGCGAAGAAGAAAACCGCATCGAATATTGGCTCAAACTCATCGAAAGCTTCGGCGGACAGTCTCCGGTAATTATCGTTGGCAACAAAAAAGACGAACAACCCCTCGACATCAACCGCAAGGCATTACGCGAAAAATATCCTAACATCCAAGCGATTATCGAAACCTCCTGCCAAGACAATATCGGCATTGATGAACTTCGCACCGCAATTTTGCAGCAAATCGCCAAACTCAAAGAAGTCTACGACCTTTTACCCCTCTCATGGTTTGAGGTTAAACAAAAACTTGAATCCATGCCCCAAGACTTCATCAGCTACAACAGCTACATCGGCATCTGCCACCAAAAAGAGATTCCCGAAGAACAAAACCAAGAGCAACTAATCGACTTGCTGCATCGACTCGGCTTAGTTCTCAACTTCCGCGATCATCCCATCCTCAAAGATAGCAACTCCCTCCAAGATACCAAAGTCCTCAAACCCAACTGGGTGACAGAAGGTATTTACGCGCTCCTGAGCGATGAAAACCTCAAAACTAAAACCAAAGGCATTTTCACCCCCGCCGATCTCACCCGCATTCTCGATCCAAAGCGTTACCCCACCAAGCGTCACAACTATCTGATCGAGTTGATGAAAGGATTTGAGCTTTGCTTTGCACTAGAATGTCAACCACCACAATTTTTGATTCCAGGACTTCTGCCCAAAGACCAACCAGACGAAACACAACTCCACGGCGAAACCCTGGAATTTCAATACCATTACAAAGTTCTCCCCGAAAGCATCATCTCCCGCTTCATCGTCATCACCCACGAAAAAATTTATAAGCAAATCTATTGGCGCAGTGGCGTAATGCTGCAATATCAAGAAAACAACGAAATCTACAACATCGCTCGCATCAAAGCCGATCCCGAAGACAAAAAAATCTTCATCACCATTAGCGGACGCAAAGAAACCCGCCGCTTATTTCTCGGCATCCTCCGCGATGTCTTCCAAAAAATCCACAATAATCTTAACCTCGAAATCACCGAATGGGTTCCCGTCCCCAAATATCCCAAACATCCACCCCTCGACTACCAAGAACTTCTCGGACTTGAGGCAATGGGTGAAAGCACAATCACCATCGGCAAACTAAAATTAAAACTCGATTTGCGTCAACTTTTAGATGGCTATGAATCCAAGGAAGAAAGGCAAAAACAGTTTTCTATTCATAATCAGTACAATACCACTTATCATCAATATGGAAAAGGCGATAATTTTGCTGGCGATGAGGTCGAAGGCAATAAAACAGGATCAAGTTACCCAACTTTGAATTAGCCTTTATTGATCGCAACAAACTGCAAAACTATAGCCTCAACTCCCAACATGATCGCGGAAAGCACAAAGCCAGATTATTTGCCGCTATCCTAGATTTAGGTAGCGATGATCCAGAAATTCTGCAACTGCTAATCGAAGATGCGATTCAAAATTATCAAGCAATTCCCAGCCTGTTAGATGAATATGGTCAACGCTATATCGTCGATTTCCCCATCACCCGCAACCAAAACACTGCTAACATCCGCACAACTTGGATCGTCCGCCCCACCGAAGATTTTCCCCGTCTCGTTAGTTGCTATATTTTGAAGTAATGCCCATGTTTGCAACTCCAAACAAACTCAATTTATTAGATATTGTTGCTCTTAAAACTCCCTTATCCGAACATAACCTCCTTGCAGGTCAAGTGGGAACCATTGTCGAAATCCTCGCCCCCGAAGTGTACGAAGTAGAATTCAGCGATGATGACGGTCAAACCTATGCCATGCAAGCTTTACCAGCCCATCAACTCCTAAAACTCCATTACAAACCCCTAAAAACTATGTCTAACACCATCCATCAATACGGCAAAGGCGATAACGTTGCAGGTGATAAAATCCAAGGTGATAAAATCCAAGGTGATAAAAACCAAAATGACTTCAAAGACGCAACTATTGGATTTGTCGCTCAAAACCAAGCCCAAGCCACAGTAAGCAATCTTAATCAAACAAGCGGCGCAAACATCACCGAAATTCTGCAACTGATCGGCAACCTGCGCCAAACTGCCGCCCAATTCCCACCAGATGACCGCGAAGGCATCATCATTGATATTGATGATGTAGAAGCAGAAATTCAAAAGCCAGAAAAAGAACGCGATTTACCCAAACTCAAAAAGCGTCTACTAGCTTTACTAGCTGCTGCTACTCTAGTCGCTGCCCCGATTGCAGGTATGACAGACTTTGCAAACAATGTTATGGAAATAGGGAGCAAATTAAATCTCGAACTAAAGCTTCCCTCTGGTAAATAGACTTTTCTCACTCCAGAGGCGATTGCGCGGAGCGCAGACGCCAAGGGCGTATCGCAATCTATCCAAGCTCCCTGTCATTTGTGATTACATTAGTAATACTAAAATGCTACATAGACTCGTGGTGTTCCTGTTGCTGTGGTAGTTGTCATTTTTGTTTCCTTTGCTTTCTCTATGTTTTTATCGTAGCTTTATTTGGACTTTAGATTAATTTCTATATAAACGCCAAGCTGTTTACATAGAAAGAGTTTTGGACAAATAGCTCAAATTCTCGCTGGGTGAAGAAAGCGAACCTCAAAAACCTTACATAGACGATGATTGGTGAGAATTAATCAAATTGTTAGTCTAAACTCCAGTTAGATGCAGTTGGCAGAAAAATCACTTAAGTGCTTGACCGTTGCATAAGTCCTGATATAATGTACAAAGGAAAAAAATTCATCCCAACTTCAAGGGTGCTTAGGCCAAATCTCTCAATAAATTCACCAAACAATGGCTAAGCCCAAAATGAGTGAAGCATTTACCTAATTCCTGTTGCATAATTACCTAACTTTGAAAAAGCTTCAAAAACAGAAGCGTTGTTTCTGTTGTTGAAGATTTGGGTTGAACGTGCGTTGCTCCAGTAAGCACGTAATTTCCGCGAGCTTTTAGAGCTGAATTCAATTGCTCTAACATTCAGGGTTCTGCCTTTCTTCGGGTCATCTCCAGTTAAGACGTTAACGAAGAACTTGATGGAGGCAAAATAATGAACATTACAGATTCTCAATCTCAGGCACTTCAAAGCAATGTCTCGGGTCAACAAATTCCCGATGTCATTCCTAATCCCAGCAATCATCAAAATTCCACTCTTAATGCGAATGGAGAAGGTACTGGAATTTCCAAAGGTGTACAAGATACCATCGATTCTTGGACCAACAACGCCTCTGGTGGGAATGGGACTCAGATTAATGGCAATAATGCAAGCAGTACTCTGCCTGGTCTATCTAGTCATGATCCGAGCCTCGTCAACAATGGTAACAACAATCTTTCTGGTGGTAGCAATGGAGACCCTCTAACTGGAGGACAAGACACCCTCGTCGGTGACTCTAATTCAGACCAGCTCACTCAGGACTTTAACAATTCTAGTGGGACATCTCCATCCCCTAATTCTGCACCGACACCTGCATCCCCCTCTTCTTCAACGCCAACAGCAAATAACTCTGGTGGTATGTACTACGTTTCACCGGATGGTAATGATAGCAATCCAGGTACAAGTGATAAACCTTGGAAAACTGTTAATTATGCGGTTGGGGAGAACTCTGTTGTCAAAGCTGGTGACACTATTATGGTTCAACCAGGTACATACAATGAGCAAATTACCCTTGGTAAATCTGGTAATAGTCAGTCAGGTAATATCACACTTAAAGCCAATGGTAATGTCACACTAGATGACCCTGACTCTAGTAGTGGAGCCTTCGGAGAAGGAGTTATTCAGTCAGCTGGCAAAGGCTATTGGACTATTGATGGCTTCAATATTCAGAATAGTGCCTGGGCTGGAATCGCTTTACGTGATGCCAACAATATGACTGTTCAAAACAACCATACTTACAATACTGGCTCTTCAGGTATCATCGTCATGCCTGACCATTACTTCCAGGGTGGAGATGCTGAGGTTACTAGTAAAAATATCAAGGTGCTCAACAACACTGTCGAAAAAAGCAATGCGAAATGGCCAGGTGGCACAGGCGACAATTCTGTATCTGACCCAACTGGCACGCAAGAGTCCCTGAGCATTTGGGGTGTTGATGGTTTTGAGGTGGCTAATAATACCGTTAAAGATGGCAAACGTGAAGGTATCGACATCAAAACCGGTTCTCGCAATGGCTCTGTTCATGACAACAATATAAGTGGTCAAGCCTCGCTTTCTGGTACATATGGAGGCTATCAAGGTGGTCCTGCTCTTTACATAGAGGGTAACCGTGCTGCTTCATTTAACATTGATGTCTACAAGAATGTAGTCACTGGAAACACTGCTGATGGAATTGTTGTTGCAGATGAAGTGCCTCAGCAAGGGGATGTTTCTAATGTCCGAATCCATGACAATGTTGTTTCTGGAAATGGAAAACAAGGTATGAATCCTGGTAACGGCATTGCCGTGACTAGTAACGTTCGTAACGTTGAAATTTTCAACAATACCGTTGATAATAATGTCCAAGCCCTTAACATTGATGGCAGTGGTTATGTCACTGGCGGCTATAAACCAACCGACATTGTGGTACGCAACAATAAGTTTACTAATAGTACATACCGGAATGGGTTGATTGAAGATGCAGGCAATGTGACTTTGGATGGTAACTCGTTTTCAAACAAGTTTGACAAGCTGTATGAAGGTGGAACTGGAATTGACAACATGAAGGATACCAACAACATCAAGGTTTAGTCAGTAGGATTTGTCAATTCAAGTGGCAATGATTTCCACCTCAGATCTGGATCGCCAGCAATTGATACTGCTTCCTCAGCAATTGGTCAGTACGATCAACATGACAAGGATGGTGTACAACGACCTCAAGGTGCTGGCACTGATATGGGTGCTTACGAGTATGGAAGTCATGCTTAAGAATACAGCTGTGTGAATGGTTCGAGCAAAAGTTAGGGATGAGGCAACATATTGTCTGTGGGTAGGCTGGATGCTAACCAAAACAGTGTTTGTGATCCACACATACACTGACACTCATCCTTAAAACGTTGCTAACAAGAGGAGTGATTTTACAAAGCGGATTCAGCTTTAGTGAAATAACTCTCTTGAACCAAAGTTTTTCATAGCAAGGAGCGATCGCGCAGAGCACACCGTTTTTTGAGCGGTGCGCTCCTTTTCTTTATTAATCTGGGTTCATCTGCGTGTTCTAAGTAGCCCTCAAACTCAAATTTTTGTAAAAAAATCGGCATTGCTGATTTGAAGTATGAATTCAGCAATGCCTGTGCTGAATGCAGCGGAGCGAAATGTAGGCACGTTTGCGCAGCGCCCCCTTAGGGGGTGCCTTCCCGCAGGGTAGCATCTGCGAGATTCTAAGCGCCAAAGGCGCACGCTGAGTCCCAAGGGGACACGCTACGCGAACGCTTCACTCCACGTATGCCCTACGAGCACGCTACGCTAACAGAATGACAATTCATACCCTGATTCAGCAACGCCAAAAAATCTATTAAAATTCTCGACCACACATAGAATCAACAACTGCAAGTGGTTTATTTTTATTCTGTTCACGACATAGCAAAGTCTGAGCTAGACGTTGCTGATAATAGTATTGATGAGCAGTCCAGCCCACAGGCGTACCAGCAATTATACCAATTATTAGACCAGTAAATAGGCTCTGAATAAGGTGTTTTCTTTTGATAATATTTTGTCTAACAGATGTCTCTTCTTTAAACATAAAATTATTATTTTATATTAACTGAAAAAACTACGATACAATTAAAATGGCGAAAGACTAATTTCATTTATGAGTATTTTACCTTTTAACTTACACTTGTTTCCATAGCAATCCTAAACTATTGGTGATAAATTTGGAAACAATTGGGCTAATAAAATTCGCTAGTACACAAAAAAAGTTCACGTACGTGGACTTAATAAAATAACCTGCGCCAGCGGGTTTGGTTTGTGTAGCCGCGATTTATAATCGCCAGGACTGAATAAAATTTCATATTAAGATTTGATGTTAAACTACGTATTTTCTCAGAATTCAATTCGGACTGCTATATATTGAATGTTTGTTTATACTATCACATAATCTCCGTCTCAAAGTTTAATGATTATGTAAAAATACTTTCTTAGTACTATCTAAAGACAGGCGAGAAAAATACAACTCTTCAATATTAATAAGCATAGATAAACACAGATGTAAATAGTAGAGTATATTAACTCTGTGCTTATCTATAGTTTTTTCTTTGCTAAATAACAAAGATTATGCCATCTGACAATTTGAGAATTTTAAATTTCCGCACCTGGTTTGGGTTCAGCACCCATTGGTGAAACGTAATCGCGGAAAAGAGTGATTTGTTGCTCATATTCTATTTGGATAATTTTGCCGAGCAGTTGTTGAGCTTGCTCGGAAAGCTTATAGTCTGGAGGCATAGGCTTGATAATAATTTGATCCATACCTTGGGCTAAGCGATACCAAAACAGTAGTTTGGTTGTATCAGCCAATGAGCCATACATCCGGGTATAATCACTATCTGCTTTGTTAATCAAATCACGCTGAAATTGCAACTGCTCATCGTCGGATAATTCTTTTATTTGATTGAACAAACCGTCAGCAATTTCTGGAGAAACAGTACTAGCACCAGGTGCAGCAGGTGTGATGGAACCACCCATCTCTTTGTAAACGAACCAAAATAAAGCTAGTTGTTCATCTACGTCCAACCCTTGCCAAGCTGTAACATATTCACGAATAGTTGGATCGCCCGTTTGGATGGATGTCATAAAAAACTCCGATTGCCATAAATTACTAACATTAAAAAGAGTATCAAACATTTATTGAGTATTTAACCCCACTCAAGGCAGATGTATCGAAATCAAACAGAAGAATAAGAAAACAAACAATGGAGTGAGATTTTAGAAAAATTCTAGATTTTTTGTGATGAATTCTCAGAAGGCGCTCAAAAGATCAAACAGAAAACATCTATCAAATGGCTTGTTTATTCTAAAATTCGAGTTTTTGACAGAATTTTCAGGAGGTTAAAACATGGAAAGACGTTTATAATCGAAAGTAGCTATTATTACATGCCCTTCCACTGAAATTGGAAAAGCGATCGCCCATAAATTTGCCAAACAAGGAGGATCAGTTGTTGTTAATCGACTACCTAATGATCCAATTGAGCACGTAGTCAATTCAATTAAACGTTACAGTGGTAAAGGAATACCCTATGCAGGAGATGTTTCACAACAATTCCACCCTCAAAACTGGGTGGAAACAGCAATTAATGCTTAGCAAAGAAGAAAGGGAAGGAAGCCCCGACTCCCTGACTCCCTCATCCTTTTGTTATTCAGTCTCTTCTGTTTTCATAATCTTGCGATGACTTTGGATCTAATTCCCAACGGTTGTCATCGCGCTGATCTAAAATTTCTGTTGTGCGTAAAAAGGCTTTGTCGTCCATTTCCATTCCAACAGCAGCACCGAGTTCATCTACAATATCTTGATCAGGAGTAGGAGCGGTACCACCTACAGCTTCATCACCTTCATCTGCTGCTGTTTCCCAAGCTGCATCCACATCCCCTGCTGTTAGTTCTGGATTGACATCAGAATTTCTTTTGGTTTCAGCCCGCAGTTTATGATCGCCAATATTATACCCCGGTTCTGTCTTAACACCAGTGCCGTAAGATTCGGTAATTTCTTCTGGCAAATCATCTGTTTCAAGTTCGTTATAACTATTTTGCTTTGCTAAATCTTTTTTTTCTGCCATAATCCTAGTCCTTGCTGCATCCTCAAGATAACGCTTTATCCTCAAAGGGTAGTCTTCCTAAAGATGTATGACTTTTGAAATAAAACAATATCTTCCTTAAGAATGAAGAGAAGCAACTTATTGATGCATAGTCTTATATGTATCAATTCACGTTATAGCCACTTCATGGAGAGTTATGGGTTGAAAGAGGTGGAAATTAGAAAATATTTTTTCTGATGACCATTACCTCCTTACAACTCATAACTATTTTTTTTGATATTTTGTGAAAAGTGCTCGTTCAAAAGCAACATTTGTATCTCACTTAATAAATCAAAAATATATCCCTAAAGAACGACGAATAAAAGCTTTTGAAATGTCATAAAGTAAGTAAGTACATGAATTCATGGTCGAGTGATAAGGTAGTTAGGAACTATGACTTTAAGCTTTGAGCAAATTGAACTCAAAATCATAGCTCCTGACTGTTTTCTAAAATCACTAATAAATGGATAAAGTAATTGACAATAATATAAATACTTATACTTATATTATTGTGTTAAGGAATGCTATCATATTTACTAAGTTTGAATAATTTCAAGCTAAGTTATCAGCAGAATTACGTTTAACTCTTCCCAGTATCACTAACAAGTGAAGTCACTGTAAGAGTGTAGGTGATTAAGTCCTGAGTGACAGGTTAAAACTCACAAAAAAAGTTAAGGAATGATACTTGAACCACTGAATATTCTAGTAAGTTGAGGAATTAAGGAAAACCAATGGTCAACAATAGTAGTGGAAACAAAAAAGTTGCTATCCTCATCGAAAATGATGTAGAAGATGCAGAATTTCAAGTACCATTCAATGCATTAAAGCAAGCGGGAATGGAAGTCGTTGTCCTTGGTTCTCGTGTTAACGAAACTTATAAAGGGAAACAAGGGAAAGTTTCTAAGCAAGCCGACGGGACTACAACTGAAGCAATAGCTTCTGAATTTGATGCTGTAGTCATTCCCGGTGGTGTGGCTCCCGATAAAATGCGGCTCAACCCCAATACTGTCAGATTTGTGCAAGAAGCGATGCAGCAAGGAAAATTAATAGCTGCTGTTTGCCACGGACTACAACTTCTAATTGAAGGCGACTTACTCAAAGGAAAACAAGCCACTGGTTTCTTAGCAATTCGCAAAGATATAATTAATGCTGGTGCTAACTATGTAGATGAGCCTTTAGTAGTTGACGGAAATTTGATTACTTCACGTCAACCCGGAGATTTGCCAATTTTCACCACAGCTTTATTGAGTCGTTTGGGTTATGGTGGTAAAGATGCGGCTTTACCAGATGAGAGAGATCCAAAAGCCGAATGGTGGAAATTGGCTAATGCTTGGGGTGGTTCTACCAAGGGTGAGGTTGTTAAGGCTTTGAATACAGCTCTTTCTGGTGAACGTTATTCCCAAGAAGCGTTGGAGAAGTACTCAGAGAAAGAATCTGATGCACAAATAAAATCTCTGTTTCAGCAGATGATTAGTAATAAACAGCGCCACATCGAATTTTTGGAAGCGCGTCTAAATGAACTAAGCGAAAAACCTTCTTTAGCAGCAAATATTGCTAACCAGTACGCGAAAGTCAAAACCGCTCTTACAGGAAGTGACGATATCTATCAGTTGCGATCTGCGTTGGGCGATGTGCAAACGGGTATTGGTGATATTGGCAACTTGATACCAGCAACGACTGACCCAGTATCAACTGCAATGTTCACACAAATTCACAAAGACCTGTTGACAGACGAGCAGCAACTGGTAGAGCTGTATCGGACTCGGGTGGGTGCAGACGTCAAGCCTGCTAAACCGACTACAGGATCTGCTGTGTCAATGTAACGTCTTTGTGGAACAAGCACCTGGGCGGGGTATCGTACCTTTGGGGAGTAGCCACTCTGCCCTTGCGAGCAAACTCGACTAGTAGACGTCTTTTGAGCGGTGAGACAGCATGACGCAGGAGGGCTTGCCGTTTTCTTAGAAGGCGGCGTAATTTTTGTCGTGAAGAACCGCTATTGTCAGAAAGTAGACTGATTTATCAGAGTAATATCACATACAACGAAGCACAATTAAATCAGCACAGCAAGTAATTGGCGGAGGCATAAGTCAAGTGATAAAAGTGGAAAAGACGGTCACGATTGATAAGGGGGCAGACGAGCTTTACCGCTTTTGGCATAACTTCGAGAATCTGCCCAATTTTATGAAGCATCTCAAGTCTGTGAAAGTGTACGATAATAAGCGTTCTCACTGGATCGCAAATGCACCTTTGGGTGGAAGTGTGGAGTGGGATGCAAATATTATTGAAGACCGGGAAAACGAATTTATTTATTGGACTTCAGTACAAGGTGCAGATGTTGACAACTCTGGTTTTGTCCGCTTCAAAAAAGCGCCTGGTGATCGTGGAACTGAGGTCAAAGTTGTTCTTCAATATAACCCGCCTGGTGGTGTTTTAGCATCTGTATTTGCTAAATTTTTGGGTGAAGAACCAGAACAGCAAATAGGTGATGATTTACGCCGTTTCAAGATGTTAATGGAAGCAGGCGAAATTGCGACTAATGAGGGACAACCAACAGGCGAAAAATGAAGTTGTTAGTTAATAACTTTGACTAGCGACGAATGACTTTGAATGCAAAAAAAACTGCAATAAAAAGTTTCAGATATAGTAACTTATTCATAGTATTTTCAGATATTATGATGAGCATATTATCTGACTGAAAAGGAAAAAAAACGGAGATTTTGTATGACTGGCTTACGTAAGATTTTGACAGTTTTTCTAGTTGGATTAACATTTTTCGTCACGCAAGCTTTTGGCTATGGCGCATTACAAGCCCAAGCTAATGACACCGTAAGCAGCCCACAAGGTGTTTATTACAAAGGAACACCTGAAGGCGCTGGCAGAATTAATCACAACGACAACAACGTAGTTGACAAAACAAAACAGAACTTAAAAGAAACTGCTGATAATGTCCGCGAAAAAGTCAACAAAGTGGGTGATGCCGTAAAAACTCCAGAAGCTACTCATTACAACGCAACACCCGATGAGGACAATTTCAGCAAAGGCAATAAGCTATCTCAAAATAGTGGTTCAAACCCCTTAAAAGGAGCTGCTGAGAATATCCGCGAAAAACTCAATCTTGATCAAGAACCTCCTCGCGCTACAAAAGAATTTTTGAGGTCAACTGAAAAAAAAGTTGAAAATACTGTTGAACCAGTAACTGGAAGACGAGAAGGATACTATCAAGATTCTGCCAGAGTCAGATAAGTAGAGTCTATGGTGTAGGGTACGGTAACTCCCTACACCATAATGACGAATCAGCAATTATTAAGGACTAAAGACTATGAAAGCAGTTTGCTGGCATGGTGCTAACGATGTGCGAGTCGAAACGGTACCAGACCCCAAAATCATTAACCCACGAGATGCTATTGTCAAAATTACCTCGACGGCAATTTGCGGCTCTGATTTGCATCTTTACAACGGCTACATCCCCACAATGGAAAAGGGGGATATCCTCGGTCATGAATTCATGGGGGAAGTCGTTGAAGTTGGTAGTGCAGTAAAAAATATTAAAGTGGGCGATCGCGTTGTCGTTCCCTTCACAATAGCCTGTGGTAACTGCTATTTTTGCAAACATGATTACTGGTCCCTGTGTGACAACTCCAACCCCAATAGTTGGATGGCAGAAAAGTTGATGGGTTATTCACCATCAGGTCTATTTGGTTACTCCCATATGTTAGGTGGTTACGCTGGAGGTCAAGCAGAATACGCCAGAGTTCCCTTTGCCGATGTAGGCTTGTTCAAAATACCTGATGGTTTAACGGATGAACAGGTACTATTTTTGACAGATATTTTTCCGACTGGTTACATGGCAGCGGAAAACTGTAACATCCAACCTGGTGATATCGTTGCTATCTGGGGTTGTGGGCCAGTTGGGCAGTTCGCCATCAGGAGCGCTTATTTGCTGGGTGCAGAGCGTGTGATCGCCATTGACCGTGTCCCCGAACGCCTACAAATGGCGAAAGAATACGGCAAAGCAGAAGTCCTCAACTACGAAGAAGTGGATGTTGGTGAAGCCCTTAAAGAAATGACAGGGGGTCGTGGTCCTGATGCTGTGATGGATGCAGTAGGAATGGAAGCGCACGGCACAGACTTTATGGCGTTATACGACAAAGCAAAGCAAGCAGTACGTCTAGAAACAGACAGACCTACAGCCTTGCGCCAAGTGCTTCTTTCTTGTCGTAAAGGCGGTCATGTATCAATTCCGGGTGTTTACGGAGGCTTTGTGGACAAAGTGCCAATGGGTGCTGTTGTGAACAAAGGTTTGACCATTAAGACGGGACAAACTCACGTCCATAAGTATTTACGTCCTTTACTTGAGCACATCCAGAATGGCGACATTGACCCATCATTTATTATCACCCATAGCTTACCTCTAGAACAAGCACCTCACGGTTACGAAATTTTCAAGGATAAGAAAGACAACTGCATCAAAGTTGTATTGAAACCATAAGGGCATTGATCATTTGTGCTTTGCTGCAAATGACCCTTACCGGTCTCCCACTGTAAGGAACTGGCGAACCAATGACTCATGACTAATGACTAACTATGTTTGACTCTGTAAAAAAAGAACTATCTCGGCGTGCTCTTTTATATAAGGCAGGTTTTGGGTTCATGGGACTGAGTGTTGTTGGGGCAGTCGGAAACATTATCAAACCCACCCGTATTCTAGCCCAAGCAGCACCAGCGCCATCCAATGAACCTTCTTTATCTCCGGAAAAAAAGCTCGGATGGGCAATTGTTGGTTTAGGTGAGTTTGCCACCAAACAGATAATGCCCTCGTTTGCAGAGTGCAAGAAGTCGAAGTTGGTAGCATTGGTGAGTGGCGATCGCGCCAAAGCCGAAAAGTATGCCCAGCAATACAGCGTCAACCCCAAAAATATTTACAATTACCAGAACTATGACTCTATCCGCAATAACCCGGAAGTAGATATTATTTATATCATCTTACCCAACGCGTTACATGCGGAATACACTATTCGTGGAGTGCAAGCAGGCAAACACATAATGTGTGAAAAGCCGATGGCGATTACTGTAGCAGAATGCCAAGCAATGATTGATGCGGCAAAAAAAGCAAACCGCAAATTGATGATTGCTTACCGCGCCCAATACGAACCATACAACCTCGCAGCCATTGAACTTGCTCGTAGTGGAAAACTAGGTAAGCTCAAGTTAATTACCTCAGATCACGGACGAAACCTCAACCCCAAAGAACCTCAAGATCGGTGGCGCGTGCAAAAAAAATTAGCTGGCGGCGGTTCTCTCTACGACATTGGTATCTACAGCTTACAAGCAGCACGGTACATCACAGGCGATGAACCTGTAGCAATTAGTGCCATGATATACAGTACCCCTAACGACCCCCGGTTTCGGGAAGTCGAGGAAAATGTCAACTTCGTGCTACGTTTTCCTAGCGGCGTTCTTGCTAACTGCAGCTCCAGCTACGGCTACTCCAATACCAAACGGATACAAGTTTTCGGGTCTGACGCCGTCTTGGAATTAGATCCAGCCACAGATTACTACAAACATCGCTTGATTATAAAAAGCAAAAACGGTAACCAAGAGCAAAAAATTGAAGACAACAATCAGTTCGCCCTAGAGATAGATCACTTATCCGAGTCCATCATACAGAACAAACAACCCAAAACTCCCGGCGAAGAAGGCTTACAAGACGTTAAACTTATGCAGCTTATTTACGAAGCAGCCCGCACAGGCAAAACCATCAAAGTTTAGTCATTAGTCATGAGTCATTAGTCATGAGTCATTAGTCATGAGTCATTAGTCATTGGTTTTTTTTTCTACACACCCAGATATAAACCTAACTGAGGAAACAAATATGTCTGACACAAGCGTTAAAAAAGTAGACTCCGCCCATTCTCCCAAAGGTCAACAGGGTCAAAAGTATCTTGCATCTGGTAAATCTGTTTCAATGCGTCTTTGGGAGAACGAACAACCTGATGAATCCAAAGAACCCGCAACACGGGAATATGAAACTGTTGGTTATGTCATCAGTGGTCGTGCCGAGTTGCATATTGAAGGTCAAGTCGTTTCATTAGAGCCTGGAAATTCCTGGGTAGTGCCAAAAGGAGCATCCCACACTTACAAAATTCTAGAACCATTTACCGCTGTTGAGGCAACCAGTCCACCTGCTGAAGTTCACGGTCGAGACGAGAGTTAATTTATATATTTTTACAATACTTTTTGATCGAAATTGCTTTTATCCAAATATTACCAGAGGCTCAGTCTCTGGTTTTTTCTTTATTTTGCAACACTCTATCCTAATGTTTGCATAGGTAACTAATGTTCTATTTCAATACTATAGAGGAACGGTGTTACACTCATGAAAGTAGCTAATTATCTAGAACACCGATTCACTAATCCCAAAAACCAGGTTTCTGTTACTGGGAAGACCGAAATTTGGTTGATTCAACAAGAAGAAACCGGGTTTTTTAGTCACAATTATGAATACTCAATCGGTGTTCTAGCTGGTGTGTTTTGTCTTGAAATAACAATAAACAATAAAGGCAAATGCAATGGCGAGATCGGCGTTGATGGCATTCTTACAGCGAGCTTACAAAATAACTCAGGTATCTTTAGAAACAGGAATTCCTGCGGACGAAATAGTTGAGATTCTCCAGCAAAAGACCACTCGTCGTCACTTGATATATGGAGGCTTGGGATTAGCAAGTGCCATCAGTGCAGTGACGTGGGATGATGGAGGTGACGGCGTTGCATATGCCACAATTCCTAAAGTCTTGGTAGTAGGTGCGGGAATTGCTGGACTCGTAGCTGCTTATCGCCTTTCTCAAGCAGGGGTTCCTGTGGATATTGTTGAGGCAAGAAATCGTATTGGTGGTCGGATATATACAGTACAAAATGCTTTAGGTACTTCTATACCCGTAGACTTGGGTGGAGAATTTATTGACACAATCCATACTAGCTTACGCTCTCTGGCACAGGAATTAGGTTTGCAAATTGCAGATTTGTATGCAGATGATAAGGATTTGATACAATCAACATCGTATTTTCAAGGGCGTCACATCTCAGAAAAAGAAACTCTACAATGGTTTGCTCCATTAGTACAAAAAATAAAGCGAGATTTAGCTGCTATCGGCAAGACACCTATTACTTATCGCACACACAATCAGGCTGCTAGTAAGTTAGATCATACCTCTATCACTCAGTATTTAGAGTCAGCGCAAGTTCACCCGCTTCTGAGTCAGAGAATACAAGCTGCTTATACTGGTTTATACGGTCGAGAAGCGAAGGAGCAGTCTAGTATAAATATGCTGCTTTTTATTGGCACAGATCCGAACAGCTTCCAGATTAGTGCCGAAAGTGATGAACGTTTTCAGATTGTTGGTGGAAATGACCAAGTCCCTCGTTTATTAGCACGAATTTTAACCAATTCTATCGAAACAGGAACGGAATTAGAAGCGATCGCAACTCGAAGTGATGGCAGTTACCGAGTCAGTTTGCGTTCTGGTAACCGCTCTTTTGAACGAACATATGAACGAGTTTTGCTGGCGCTACCTTTTAGTACTTTGCGTCAAGTCTCGTTAAATGTAGATTTGCCAGAAGTAAAAAAGAAGGCGATCGCTCAACTAGGTTATGGTAACAATGCCAAGTTAATTACCGCTTATCGAGAACGCATCTGGCGCACACGCTATAACTCAACTGCATTTGTCTCTACCGACTTAGACTTTGAATACATCTACGAAGCTTCTCGTTATCAACCAGGTTCAAGTGGTCTACTCACCAATTTTACTGGCGGTCAAAGCAGTTTACTTCTTGGGCAAGGTTCCGCTGAATCTCAAGCTCAAAAACTGCTCACACAATTAGAAAAGATATTCCCAGGAATTCCTAGTGTGCGCAAAGGTCAAGCTATTCGTGCGTATTGGCCCACAGAACCTTATACAAGAGCCTCCTATGCTTGCTATCTTGTTGGACAGTGGACAACAATTGCAGGAGCTGAACAAGAAAATGTAGGTAATCTATTTTTTGCTGGCGAACATTGCTCCCAAAAATTCCAAGGTTATATGGAAGGTGGTTGTAGAACAGGTGAAATGGCTGCTGTCCAAATTCTACGTTCTTTGGGTTTGAAAAAGAGCGCGGCTCAACAACAAGCGCGAATGACCAGAACTAGGGGTGTAGGGGAAAAGGATACTGAAAAACAAACTTCGTAACCCAGCAATTCTAGTACCCAGCCTATGGTAGTTTAAGGTTGGTTGCACTTAACATATTGCAACAGATAACTTTTGCCTTTATGACTGGAGCACAACCTTGGGAATAGAACTACGCAGTTTCGTATTTCTTGACAACCTGCAACCTCAACATGCAGCATATATGGGAACAGTCTCTCAAGGTTTCTTGCCATTACCAGGCGATACATCGCTATGGATTGAAATCTCTCCTGGTATCGAAATTAATCGGATTACGGATGTTGCATTGAAAGCAGCCTCTGTCCGTCCGGGAGCACTGGTCGTCGAACGACTGTACGGTCTATTGGAAATTCATTCTAGTTCCCAAGGCGAAACGCGAGCTGCTGGTCAAGCCATTTTGGCGACACTAGGAGTCCAAAAACACGAATCTCTCAAACCGCGTGTTGTCTCTAACCAGATTATCCGTAACATTGATGCTTACCAAGCACAGCTTCTCAATCGCACGAACCGGGGACAAATGCTGCTAGCAGGGCAAACACTGTATGTATTAGAAGTTGAGCCTGCTGCTTATGCTGCACTGGCTGCGAATGAAGCGGAGAAAGCGGCGGCGATTAATATCCTTGCGGTTCAACCTGTAGGGAGCTTTGGACGGCTTTACTTAGGTGGATCAGAACAAGATATTCTTGCAGGTGCTCAAGGAGCATTAACGGCGATTGAAAATGTAGCTGGTCGGGTAAATTCTCAGAGTGGGCGTCAGGAGTAGAACATGGCAAATCTTCAGCATGAAGCTTTACTAGAAATAGGTGCGCTGGCATGGAATGAGTGGAGAAGGAGAAATCCCCAAATTGAACCAGATCTTAGAGATGCTGAACTCAATGGCGCTAACCTCTACAGAGCCAACCTCATAAAAGCCAATTTAAGCGCTGCTAACTTCAGTGTTGCTAACTTAAGCGCTGCTACACTGACACAAGCTGATTTAAGTCATGCCAATCTGATTGGAGCTGATTTGACTGAGGCGAATCTCAAAGGCGCTTTCCTGTGTGAGGCTAACTTGATTGGGACTGAGTTGAAAGGCGCTAACTTGAGAGATGCCGATTTGGGTCATGCAAAGCTAATTCGTGCTAACCTCTGTTTTGCAAACTTAATCGCAGCGAACTTAATTGCGGCTGACTTAAGTCAGGCAAACCTGTACGAAGCAGAAGTGATTGGCGCTTACCTTTACAAAGCTGACTTGTACAAAGCTAATCTCAGGCAAGCTCACCTTAGTGGTGCATACTTGTTACGAGCTAATTTGAGTGAAGCTGACTTGAGTAAAGCTGACTTGAGATGGACTAACCTCCAAGGAGCGAACTTAGCAGGAGCTAATCTCAGAGGAGCTAAGCTTGAGGGAGCGAAACTCAGGGGAGCCAACCTTAGTGGTGTGGATTTTCAGGACACAGTAATACCTGAGTAAATACCTGTTTTCTTCAAGTGAACAATCTATTGTTTGACCCAACAGCAGACGCGTTTCAGGCTGGTTTTGCCCAGTTGTGGTCGCGCAAATAGGACTCAAAGTCAGTCGGGGCAGGAAACTCGCGTTTCAACTGATCCAAATCTGCCTTGTAGCCAAAGTTCTCTAACCAGCGAAACATGATGGTCACCTCCTCTCCAGCTTGCTGCTCAAACGCTTCAAACGGAATTTGTTGGTAGTTAACGGTTTTGCCCAGAACGCGGCTGAACGCGGCAGCGATTTGGGTCATGCTCATGTCCACACTGGCGACTTCCTTTTCGCGGTTCAAGAAATCTGCGGGACGTGAGAAAACCTCGGCGACCATTTCCCCGTAATCTTCTTCGGAAAGTTGCTGCAATTTCGTCTCGGGACTAAGCGGCTGGGAAAGCGTTCCCTTTTCAACCATCGGACGCATTTCGTTGTAATTGTAAAAAAAGAAAACCGGACGCATCATCGTGTAAGGCAAACCCAGCGATTGAATGTATTCTTCGACTTGAAACTTACTGTCGAAATGCGGAATGCCCGTGTTGCGTTCGGCGCTTCCTACCGAACTGTAGACGAAATGCTGAACACCCGCCGCTTTTGCTGCATCTGCTACCCTTTTGCCATCGCGAACTTCAGCTTCCAATCCGCCTTTGAGGAAGGTCTGCAACGAAAAAACGCCATAGGCACCTTGCAGAGCGCGGTCAAGTGAAGCGCGATCGCTAAAATCTCCTTCTACCAGTTCTGCACCCGCTTGTTTGAGTGCTTGGGCAGCGGGCTTGTTTTGGTCGCGCACGAAAGCGCGAACCGTGAAATTTCCGCGCTGCAAAAGATGACGCGCCACCGCACCGCCTTGGTTGCCAGTCGCGCCAGTCACGAGAATTGTTTGATTTGAATTTTCCATTTTTATTGCTGTTTGTGTATTTGAAATTCCTAGGACTTACGCACTCAAAACCCGAAACTTGGATCCCCCCTAGCCCCCCTTAAAAAGGGGGGGATCTTAAAAGCCCCTTTTTTAAGGGGGTTGGGGGATCTCTTGTGCGTAAGTCCTAATTCCATTTTGTCTAAATAGTAGCTTGTACAGAAAAAGGGAAAAAGTAGTTAAAATTCAAAACAGTTATGCAAAAAATTCAAAAATGCGTGTGCGTGAATGGACAAGCTGAAAAGCGTGATGATTTTTATGCGCTCCGCTCAATGTTGCAGCTTTTCGGAGGCAGCACGACAGTTAGGAATGGCTCCTTCAGCCGTGAGTCGAGCCGTATTGCGCTTAGAAGATGAATTGGGGGTGCGCTTGCTCCAGCGGACGACTCGCAGTTTGACGCTGACCGAAGATGGCAACCGATTTTATGAACGTTGTCAGCAAATTCTCAACGACTTGGAAGAAGCCGAACTCGAAGTCAAACAATCGCAGTCAATGCCGCGCGGAACATTGCGGCTCGATCTGAGCTTTGTGTTTGGCAAAATGCATATCGCTCCGGCTCTGCTGCGATTTGCTACACAATATCGTGATCTCAACCTGAATGTTTCTTTTAACGATCGCGTGATCGATCTGATTGAGGAAGGCATCGATGCGACTGTGCGGATTGGAATAAGCAACGATAGCCGTTTAATCATGCACCACCTGGCAACTGCACGCTACATTACTTGTGCCTCGCCGCAGTATCTCGCCCAGTATGGTACACCCACAACGCCCACAGAACTGTTGCAGCATCGCTGTGTCAACTTTATCTATCCACAGACCGGGCGAGAGCCTAAATGGAAGTTTGAACAAGACGGAAAATCTATTGACCTTTGCGTTGACAGTTATCTGCGATTCGATCATTCGGAAGTCATTTTAGAGGCGGTGATTCAAGGAGCTGGTGTGGTTCAATTTCCCAAATTTATTGCAGCGAAAGCGATCGCGCGTGGAGATCTCCAACCAATTCTCCAATCCTACACGACCCAAGTTGGATTACCGATCGCAGTGTTATATCCGCAAAAACGCTATCTCTCGGCTAAAGTTCGCGTCTTTGTTGAGTTTATGACAGAATTGACGGCTGCATTAAAGCGAGTTGATGTTGTAGATTGAAAGTTTGAATAAGTTAGCGTAGTGTACACCAGTTCCCACGTCAGGAAATTCAGTCTACCCCTCTTCTGTCACTTTCCAGAAAGACGATTGCCCAAAGGGCAGACGCCTCTGACGTATCGCTAGAAGCTTCATAAGGCAATCAATACAAGCTATGCTATTAGAAAAAAATGGATCTTGTATTTGTTATTAGAAAAGAATCGCGCAATTACTTGCTATACAAAAGCTCTAGAATTCAGAAATGGCAAATGTTTTCGGAGAGTGATAAATGAGGGATAAGAAATAAATTTTTGTCAAGCAAGCAAGAAACGCGAGCGTGGGCAAGCAATATAGGAATCATACTTGATTCTTGCTAGGTATACTGAGAACTAAACCTTTGTACGGTAAGCTCTTAGCTCATTTGGTTTTTCAAAAATCAAATACTAGTCCTATAGAAGTTGAATGACTCATTCAATAAGCCTTCTTATAAGATAAATTAAGCAATACTAACATAATATCTATAAAGTTTTAACTCATAAAAGCGGAACTAAGTAAGCTTTCGCATTTAGTGTATGTTGCACTGTTCAAGTCGCACAGAAAGAGAAGAACCACCAATCCCTCCACCATTACCATAACCAAACCACCATACACCTATGCTATGAACCGTTGGTAAATGACCCTTGGGAGCGTTTATATTATAATATATATCGTCTGGTGAAATTTGCTGGTACTTTAGGTTATTATCTGGAGACCAGGGTCTCTTACGCCACCCAACCTTCTGAGCAAAGTCCTCTAATACAGAAATATTGTCGTCTACCTTTGTTGGTATACCACCAACGTCTTCCCAGATACGCTTTTGCACAGTAAAACCAAACTTCCCATCACTATATTTTATCCAAAGTTTGTCTATAGTGCGGAGATCTTCACAGGGAAACTTAGCAAGATCATTCGAGTTTAACCAATTTTCTTTTTGTTTGCCAGATACTTCCAGCATTTTTTTAGCTGTTTCCTCATCAGCCATTTTCCAATTTTTATTTTTTAGCAGACTTTGTAGTTGAGCATATTCTGGTGAATATGATATATTCTGCTCATAGAAATAAAACCCTGTAAACCCAATTAAAAGAACTACTCCACCTGCAAATAACTTGTATTTAGCAGTAAAAATTTTTTTTAGCCATGATTGAGGTTCTGATACATCTACTTGATTAAGTATATTGAAGTTAAATTCATCAGTGGAACTAGATATTCGAGAATTTAGTTGTTCTTCTGCTTTATTATTTG
Source organism: Brasilonema angustatum (assembly GCF_059505445.1). Classification (NCBI taxonomy): domain Bacteria; kingdom Bacillati; phylum Cyanobacteriota; class Cyanophyceae; order Nostocales; family Scytonemataceae; genus Brasilonema; species Brasilonema angustatum. The sequence goes on from NZ_JCACKO010000046.1 coordinate 21,419, forward strand.
GATAATTCTGTCTAAGTTCCAGATTACAATTGAGTTTTTTTGCAATTTCTTCTAAGAAATTTCCATATGTTCCTTTATTAAAAATAGGAATTAGTTCTTTGTTACAAAGCTTGCAAAGAGCTTCTTGATCGCCTATTTCATTTAAATATCTAATCAGGAGTAGAAAAAAGTCAGAATCTGAAGAATCTCTTAAAAATGAAAGTCGCTTTGGGTCGATTCCAATACTAAAACATAGTGCTTCTCGTGTTCTTGATTGCTGGCTACGGAGCAAAAGGTTTATTAATGTATCTACATCAGATTCAGTTAGTAAGTCTTGTTGGGACATATTTTTAACTTCCTACATTATTACAATTTAGTTTTAACTTAATTTTTTCTAACTCAACCGAGTATTTACCTCTTTTAAAGACAATCTCTAGTTCCTTGCAGATTTTACAAAGAGCTTGTTTGTCATCAATATTATGTAAATAACTAATTAGCTCTAAGGCAAAGTCAGTATCAGTAGATTGTCTGATAAATCCAAGTTGATTAGATTCAATTCCAATTTTTATACATAATGCTTTTCGTGCTGAATACTCTGCACGTCCGCTACGTATTAAGAGTTCTGTAATTATTTCTCTGTCAAAGTCGTTTAGTTCTTGAGATTCCTCAGATGTAGCTTCGTTCGCTCCTGAAAGCTCCTCTTCAAGCAAATTTATCTTAGCTACCGTCTCACCACTATTTGGCTTCTTCTTGAGAATCGGGGTTAGTTGCTCTGGAATATCTGCTAACCGAATTGCAGCACAACCAAATTTGTGGGCAAATTCAACGGGTCGTCCTGCTCCTAGGGCATCGTAAAAGCCCACAGTAAATTCAATTGCTGCTCTATCTCCAATTGCCTTGCTCATACCAATCACATAGTTAATGTGTTGAGAGATCGCGTTTGCCTGTATCTCTGAGTAACAACCGTTAAGGACAATACACTCAACGTGATCAGCAAACAAATCAAACAGTCCCGCTAAAGCTTCTCCATCGACTAGCTTTGCCGAACCAGTTTCATCTTCAAATACCAAACCTTCATCTCCCGTCCCATGCCCAGAAAAATGAATAATTTGTGGATTGATATCCAGCATTGCTCGCTGGATATCCCTCGGTCGGACTGCCCACTTCTGCTCCAAGACAAATTGATCGCGCTGCTTAGCTCGCTGTAGTCCAGCATCAATTTCACGCACTTCCTGATCCAAACGTAACGGTGTTGTGCCTTTAGGATTTGCTGCCAAAATTAAGATTGTTTGCACCATTTCCTTACTTCAGTTATGGTTGACATAGTTTTCTCACTCGGTTTTACTCATAGACAGAGCATCTGATTTGACACTAGCCTTTTACTTTTTGTCTGACCAATTTGACGAACTGTGTTGTTTTTCTAGCCATTGTTCGATTAACTCATTGACTACTTGACTCATCTTCAAACCCTGAAGAGCGCAAGTCGCATGGAATCGTTTTTTGAGTTTGTCCGTAATACTGATGTGCATAATAGTTACAGGTAATAAGGGTTACAAATATTGAACGGCACAAAATTCCAAATGTACAAACTTATATCTTTATAGAGATAAGTAAAACTAACTTATGCACTTATAAAGTCATAAGCTGAGACGCACTTAGTTTTTCAAGCTGAAAATCTCACAGCAAGGCTTTAAACATTTAAAAAGTATAATCTGTCAACCGTATGTTTATGCTTTTTAGTGTAGCTTTTTTAAAATGGCTAAAAAGTAGATATGACAAAGGTTTTCAGACCAGGTTGGATGATTTTACAAACATCTCGGCTCAACGCCTATTCCTGGGAGCTTAGCTCGATTACAACACGGCTATGAAATGATTCCCGTAGAGTAGCGAAACGCGATACGCAAAGCGTCAAGCGTTCGACTGACTTGTGCTGAGCAGTTCGATAAACTCAGTGTAAAACCTGTCGAAGTAGCTTTACCGAACGTCCGAAGTCCTCCGGCTTATCGCTCGCTTGGACGACATTGGGGATTTGGCAAGACGATTTGCCGCCATGTTATGAACAAGTGGTAGCAATCTTGTATAATTCTTAACATGATAAAAAAGTTAGTTGTAGCCTCTATTCTCCTTTGTCTAATGAACTCTTCTTTGGCAAGCGCAGAAGTTAATCATTTTGAAGACCCCAGACTGACAGTCTCAACTATTGAGGCAGATTGGTCGATCAAGACTGATAAAACTGAAAGACCGCAAGTTGGTGCTAGCGTTGCAACATTGCTCAAAGCTCAAAAGGAATTACAATTTCAGGGTACACTGGCTGCGATTGAGGGTAATGGGGGACTTGTCGGGTTTGCGTTTGTAGAAACACCTTTATCCCAAGATTTGAGCCAATACAAGTACATAGAATTCTACGCTAAATCTAAAGAAGCCAGAGTTGTTTACACGCTAACACTCAAAGACGAGCAAACTCAGCAGGACGCTGGAACTCTCACATTTGAGCAAGAGTTTGTTGTTGGGACAGACTGGACGAAAGTGAAGTTGCCTTTGAGTGAGTTTCAACCAAAAATTCGTGGCAGACTTGTAGATAGCTTTCAATTGGATCTTAAGCAGGTGCGATCGCTCTCTTTTCAAATCAATCGCAGCAAGCAGGAACCAGATTCACCCATTCCACTGGAGTTTGGTTTAGATGTAGGTTCAGAGGTATTGGTCACAAATCAGGAGTAAAGTCAAAAGCTGGTTAAATATTTGCTTCATTTGCTCGTACTTCGTCAAGCATCTGATAATCGGTCTTGACAATAGAGACATATAATAGTAAGTGCGTCAACGAGTACATACTCAGCTAATAGTTTCTGCGCTCCTTCATTATGTTGCCTAAACCCAAAAAGCATTGGACACCCTCACATTGGGCAAGTTGGAAGCCCTTTGGTATTGGCGAGCAATATCCAAATAACTACTGGGAAGTTTTTCGTGCCATTTGGCTATCTCGTCACAAGTTGCCTTATGCGTGGAACATCTTGAATAAGGGTGTTTGTGATGGTTGCGCTTTGGGGACAACCGGGATGAAAGATTGGACAGTTGATGGAATTCATGTCTGCAATGTCCGATTGCGGCTTTTGCAGATGAACACAATGCCAGCTTTTGACCCTGCAATTTTGGCGGATGTCTCTGCGTTGCAGACAAAAAAAAGTGCTGAACTACGCGAGTTGGGACGGCTTCCTTACCCAATGATCCGCCAGAGTGGGGAAAAAGGCTTTCGCCGAGTCAATTGGGATGAGGCATTGGAAGCGATCGCCAGTCGCATTCACGCCACAACGCCAGACCGCTTAAGCTTTTATATTACCAGCAGAGGCACCGTCAACGAAACATACTACGCCACTCAAAAAGCTGTGCGGGCGATGGGAACCAACAACATTGACAACGCCGCCCGTATCTGTCATTCTCCTAGTACCGCTGGTTTAAAAGGTGCAATCGGTGCTGCTGCAACCACCTGCTCTTACAAAGACTGGATTGGCACAGATTTATTAGTTTTCATTGGTTCAAATGTAGCCAATAATCAACCAGTCACCGTTAAGTATCTGCACAATGCCAAGAAGGCAGGTACAAGAATAGTCGTGATTAATACCTACCGCGAGCCAGGGATGGAGCGATACTGGGTTCCCTCAATTCCAGAAAGTGCTTTGTTTGGTACTAAGTTTGCTGAAGATTTCTTTTTGGTAAACATGGGCGGGGACATGGCATTTTTTAATGGGACAATCAAGCATATGATTGCCAACGGCTGGGTAGACGAGTCGTTTATCAACCGCTACACTGCTGGATTTGATGAGCTTAAAGCTTTCCTTGAAACTCAATCTTGGGAAGAGTTAGAGCAGCTTTCAGGAGCGAAGCGCGATGAAATGTACGCTTTTGCCAAAATGGTTGGAGAAGCAAATAAAGCTGTCTTTGTCTGGAGCATGGGTATTACCCAGCATGAGTGTGGCGAAGACAATGTCAGAGCTATTATTAACTTGGCTCTTACCAAAGGTTTTGTTGGTCGCGAAGGTTGCGGTTTGATGCCCATTCGCGGTCACTCTGGGGTACAAGGTGGTGCAGAAATGGGATGTTACGCGACAGTCTTTCCAGGTGGTAAGCCTATTATCCCAGAAAATGCTGCTCAGTTGAGCAAACTCTGGGGCTTTGATGTGCCAGTTACAAAAGGTTTAATTGCTCCAGAAATGATTCATGCAGCATCTGAGGGACAGTTAGACGTGTTGTTCTCCGTAGGTGGGAATTTCCTAGAAGTCTTGCCAGAACCTGATTATGTAGAAGATGCCTTGAAGCGAGTACCGATGCGAGTACACATGGATATTGTTCTTTCTAGCCAAATGCTTGTGGAACCAATAGATACTGTGGTGCTGTTACCTGCAACAACTCGCTACGAAATACCAGGAGGAGTCACAGAAACTAGCACTGAACGGCGAGTCATTTTTAGCCCAGAAATTCCAGGTCCCCGTATTGGGGAGGCGCGTTCAGAGTGGGAAGTGTTTATGGAATTGGCAAGGCGGGTGCGTGTAGAGACGTTGCATGCAACGTCTCTACATTTCGCTGATACTGCTGCTATTCGTCAAGAAATTGCCCAAGTTGTCCTGCAATACGCTGGAATTCAACACCTCAAGGAAGCAGGCGACCAGTTTCAGTATAGTGGTTCACATCTGTGCTTTGGCTGGAATTTTCCAACTGCTGATGGTAAAGCTCATTTTGCGGTGGTGTCTCGTGGAGAGCGAGAATTACCTGAAGGTTGCTTCCTAGTAGCTACGCGTCGAGGTAAGCAGTTTAATTCTATGGTACAAGAGCGTAAGGATGCGATTACAGGGGCAGTACGCGAGGCGGTTTTGATCAATGAGGTAGATGCAAAGCACTTTGGATTGAAGGATGGCGATGTAGTTATTCTGACAAACGAGCTTGGTAATTTAAAAGGAAAAGTTTACACAGCACCCATTAAACCAGGAAATTTGCAGGTACATTGGCCTGAGGGGAATGTGTTGCTGGATAAAAGTAAGCGATCGCGTGAAGGAGTGCCAGATTATAATACTGTGGTGCGTTTGGAAAAGGTTGATTAGTGAGTCAGACAATTTTGGATTTTAGATTTTAGATTTTGAATTGGGTTAATTAGTTAAAATCTAAAATCTATATAAAATCGCAAATCTAAAATTGCCGGATTTTAGATTTATTCTATGAAGAAATTCCCAGAGAAGTTCCGTGCGCGGGTTAAGCGCGCCGTTGGAAACTTCGGCAGGCGAGTCACCTTTTTAAATTTTGGATTTTGAACCTTTAAATCCAAAATTCAAAATTTAAAATCTAAAATTCGGTCAGTAAGCCACGTATTGCTTCTTGCTTCGCTGCGTATCCATAATTGGCAAAGTCAGTAAAGTAGCCATCTATCCCCAGTTGGATGAACTGCTCGTACTCACGAAGCGGTTCACCTTGGTAGTCAGGTGACAGAAAATATGAATCGCTGCGGAAGGTGTAGGGATGCAATAGTAAACCCGCTTTGTGGGCATCACTAACTAAGGAAGTTGGCTGTCGCAAGAATCTATCAGCATCGCTGATCTGTCCATCTCCATTAATATCAATCGGTTGACCATTATTATCCAATCGTGGAGAAGCGGGTACAATCAGTCGCTTGTCAGGACCAATTCCTGCTGCATAAGTCTTAATTTGTGTCAAGCCATTCGGGGTAATAATATCGGCGTAGGTTTTCCCAACGTTGTGGTAAACAAAGTCATAGGGAGCGCCACTGCTATCTATTAATTGAATCAGAGGAATATTGACTCCAGCAGCCGGCATAATATTCTCTTTCAAGTCTTTGAGATTAGAAACCTCAAAGGATTGGATGAAAATGCGATCAGGATCGGTATAGTTGTTGGCAACCAGATTATCAATCAACAGTTGTGAAGTATTGACATGGATAGGAGTACCATCCAGGTAGTTACCAGCTTCAGCGAAGTATGTGGGGTGCTTGGTTTCGGGATAAATACCAATTTTGCGACCAGTTTCTGCTTCGCGCTTTCTGGCGAGGTTGATAACTTCATCTAAAGTAGGAATTTGGAACAGACCATTGTACTTGGTATTATTAGGGCGAATATTGGGAAGACGCTCGATCGCACGTAGTGTCTTAATCTCAGCTAAAGTAAAATCTTCTGCGAACCAGCCTGTCACACGATTCCCATCAAGGAGTTTTGTAGTCAGGCGTGAAGCAAATTCTGGAAAATCGACGACGTTTGTTGTGGCTTCTTGGATAATGGGTTTACCATTATTATCGTAAGTAATATTGCCATTGTTATCAGTCTTCACTGTTGCCAACAGAGGTTCGTGGCGAACAATGAGGACTCCGTCTTTGGTCACTACTAAGTCAGGTTCGATGTAGTCTGCACCGAATTGGATACCTAGATTGTGAGAACCAATTTTGTCACCTCCAAAATCTCCCACCGTATGTTCTGGACGATACCCAGTTCCACCTCCTCGGTGACCGATGACTATGGGAACTTGTCCGTTGAGAGTATTGAGCTTGGAAACGTTCGAGTTGGAACTTGGGGGATTCATAGCACCAGCAAAATTGATACTTCCTAGGATTATTGAGACAGATAATGCCAGGAAAAAGCATAGAAGCAACAGATAACCTTTGATTCGTAGCATATTTAAAACCTAACGAGTCTAAGGTTTTAATATCAAAGTTTTTGGTTAAGAAAATAGAGTTTTGGGTTAAAACAAGGTTTAAAAGAGTTTAACCTTGACACTGGTGTGCTCAAAGCTGACAACCGAAGTGATATTGTTCCACACTCACTCCTTCATACCTGCAATGATTGCTAACGCATCCACACACTGTTCTAAATCAGGAGAGCAATATTAAATTCTTCTTTGAATTAATGATACTTTGTGTACATATGGAGAGATGGAAGCATGAAAACGCAAACTGGTAGTAAAAGCAAAGCTACTGTCTGGGTAGTAGAAAAAGGTCAAGGACGCCCTCGACAAGACCAACTAACCACAGAAGAACCCTTGGAAATTCGCCTAGTCTCTCCTGAAAAAACAATAGCTGTTACCATGCGAACACCAGGGGCAGATTTTGAACTGGCTGCTGGTTTTCTTTACAGTGAGGGGGTTATTAGTTGTAAAGAAGATATCCAACGCATGAGTTACTGCGTGGATAAATCTGTAGATATTGAGCAACGCTACAACATTGTGAATGTTACCCTTCGAGAGGGTTTGAATCCAGATTTACAGCCTTTGGAAAGACATTTTTATACAACAAGTGCCTGTGGAGTTTGTGGTAAGGCAAGTCTAGAGGCTTTGCGTTTACGAGGTTGTCCGGTTATTCTTCCACAACCCATTGTAACTGCTGAGATGATTTATGATTTACCAGATAAGCTGCGGGCGGCTCAAGGTATATTTAAGGCTACAGGAGGTTTGCACGCTGCGGCTTTGTTTGATGCCCAAGGACAGCTGCTGAATTTGCATGAAGACGTGGGGCGTCACAATGCTTTGGATAAATTAATAGGTTCAGCATTGCTGAGTCAGCAGTTACCATTAAGCGATCATATCGTCATGGTAAGCGGACGCTCTAGTTTTGAGATTTTGCAAAAGTCTACAGCTGCTGGTGTTCCCATTGTTTGTTCTGTTTCAGCCCCTAGTAGTTTAGCAGTGTCTGTAGCAAAAGAATTTGGGATTACTCTCATTGGATTTTTGCGAGGGGAACGGTTCAATGTCTACACTGGTTTTGAGAGAATAAACGTTTCTAAAAACAAGGGATAGCAATGAACGAGTTTCAAATACAAGGAATAAATCATATTGCCTTAGTGTGTAAAGACATGGCACGCACTGTGGACTTTTACACCAACACACTGGGTATGAAGTTAATAAAAACTATAGCTTTCCCAAATGGTGGACAGCACTTTTTCTTTGATATTGGCACTGGAGAGGCGATCGCTTTTTTCTGGTTTCCACAAGCACCAGAAGCCGCTCCTGGTATAGCATCCGTGAGACCTGATGCTTTGCAAAGTGGTAATCTCATGACCGCTCATGCTTCATTAAACCATTTGGCGTTCAATGTTCCGTTTGAAAAACTTCAGGAGTATCGAGAAAAACTTATTGCTAAGGGTGTTGAAGTAACACCTGTTTTACACCACGCAGATGTTCCCTCTGGTATGGTTCCCGAAGTTGACGAAACTACATTTATTTCCTCTGTTTATTTCTTTGATCCTGACGGTATTTTGCTAGAGTTTGCAGCAAATTTGCGCGAGTTGGGTGATCCAGACAGGGATATTCAACACAAACCAGCCACAGCAGTTACTACAGCAGAATAATACTAAGTTGCACTCAAAGAGCGAATCTGTCATTGCGTTAGCGTAGCGTGCCCGTTAGGCGCAGCCGTGGCGTTAGCCATAGGGCATACGTAACGGAGTGAAGCGAAGCAATCTCAGCCACACTAAATTCTCCATTAGAACGCAATTTAGTATAAAGATTTTACTTTCTGCTTGAGATGACTTTTCAATACACTGATGCATTCATTGCTCTGGCAACTTTTCAGATAGAAAACTTAGTTGATTTCTATACCCAATTTCTCAGTATAGAACCAACTACCTATATCCCAAATATTTATGCTGAGTTCCGACTACCTAGTTTAAAATTAGGTATTTTTCAACCAAAACAAACTGACTTTTCTGAATTTGAACATTCAGCTAAAAGTAAAGTGAGTTTGTGTTTAGAGGTGAGTGATTTAGAAAGTGTTATTGCTCACCTGACCATACTGGGGTATTCACCACCAGGAAAGATTATCACTGCTTCTCATGGTAGGGAAATTTACGCTTATGATCCTGATGGTAATAGAATAATTATACATCAGTCAAAGTAGATACGCCCTTTGCTACTGTATGCCTAAAATTTTATAATAAGGCTCTTACAAACGTTAATGTCATGAAATTCCAACGATACACTAACACAAATGTACGCGGATGATTTATCTGTGCTAATCTGTATGCATCTGTGGTTTTTAACACTTATCAGTTATCAGTTAGCAGTCATAAATTTCATCACTTGGATAAAGACCTGTCTACCAAATCGTGGAATGCGTTGGTCGCGGGTCGGGCATCGTCCACTATACGCCTCTTAACTGCGTCGGTAGCTGTTCACTATTTTAATATTCTTGTATTCAGTTTTCTTCAGTGATGGGTTACAATTTGCTAACACAACCTACAGATTTCATTTCATCAGTTTGCTAGGCAATATTAACAGTCTTTCGTCATTGGACAAAGGACAAAAAACCAAGGAAAAAGAATAAATGTCAATAACTCAAAACTATAAATTAAATCTTATTCAATGGTACCCAGGACACATCGCTAAAGCTGAAAAAAAATTAACAGAATATCTCAAGCTTGTTGATGTCGTACTGGAAGTACGCGACGCCCGCATTCCTTTGGCAACACACCATCCCCGAATCGGAGAATGGGTGACAGGTAAAACACGGGTATTAGTATTAAACCGAGTTGATATGATTTTGCCTCAAGTCCAGCAAGTGTGGACAAAGTGGTTCAAGAGTCAGGGAGAAATATCTTATTTTACCAATGCTCAACAAGGTCAAGGGGTGGGTGCGGTGTTAAAAGCGGCACAAGCAGCTGGAGTTGCGATTAATGAACGTCGGAACAGTCGCGGAATGTTACCTCGTCCAGTCCGTGCTGTGGTAATTGGCTTTCCCAATGTTGGTAAATCAGCTTTGATCAACCGTCTGTTGAAACGGCGAGTGGTGGAAAGTGCAGCGCGTCCTGGGGTAACTCGCCAACTGCGTTGGGTGCGAATTTCTGAGGAATTGGAATTGCTGGATGCCCCTGGTGTTATTCCTCTTAAGTTGGAAAATCAAGAAGCAGCTTTGAAGTTAGCCATTTGTGACGATATCGGTGACGCATCTTACGACAATCAAATAGTCGCAGCAACTTTAGTAGATATCTTGAAAAATCTCCGAGTTAATACTGCTGATTTTATACCAGAAAATCCGTTAGAATCACGTTACAAACTTGACCCGACTCCCCTAACCGGAGATGAATATATGTTTGCTTTAGCAGAGTATCGCTATAAAGGTGATGTGGAAAAAACTGCACGTAGCTTACTAACAGATTTTCGTAAGGGTTTGCTAGGTGAAATTCCTTTAGAGTTACCACCTGGATAAGGAGTAGGGCGAGATTTTGAGTATAGTCGCGAGGAATTCATGCGTTGGGTAATCTATTTGTGGTCGTTGGAATGCTATTGAGAGTGCAATCTTTGAAAAAGTGAAAGGTGAACCCTGAATATATCCTTTGCTTTAGCAATGATGGCATTCTCTGCGTCCAGAATGGATTTTATAGAAATCATGACTAAACTGAAACTGCGCCTACAAGAGGATCATTCTGAAAAAACGGTCACAGTGCATCAAGATGTTTTTACTATCGGTCGTTTGCCACAATGTGATTTATACTTACTCTCCGGAGGAGTTTCACGTTACCATGCCCGCATTATGAAAACTCCTTCCGATACGTGGACTGTTGAGGATTTGGGCAGCAAAAACGGGACTCAATTAAACGAACATCTGATTAGTTCTCCTCAACAGTTGCAAGACGGCGATATTATTTGGGTTGGGGATGTGTGTCTGACAATCGTGTTGAGTTCTGTTGACTCATCAATATTCAGTCAGGGAGTTGTTTCGCCAGGAATAACTATTCTTCGCAACGTTGAACAACTCCAACAGCAATGGATTCTCGCTGATCATGTCTGTGGTGATGTTGGGATTAAAGACAAAACGATCGCCCGCCTGAAAGACTTAGTCAATATAGCCAAAAGTCTATCTGCAGCAGCTTCAATAAAAGAAATTTTCTCTCAAGTTCAGGAAGTGGTGTTTCGTTACCTCAATAGTATTGACCGTTTGGGATTATTAATTGATGTTAGTGGATCTGGCAAACTAGAACTCTTAAACGCTGCTACGAGAGATATTTCTTACCAAGAATATCTGCCAACTGATGGCAGTTGGATTAGTCGTAGTATATGTCAAAAAGTCTTCGAGGAAAAAGTTGCCATTCAAACTGCTGATGCTCAAAACGATGAAAGGTTTGCAGGAGAAAATAGTCTTCTAGTCAAAGGTATTCGTAGTGCGATGGCAGTGCCTTTATGGGATGAGAATAAGGTTGTTGGTGTTCTTTATGCTGATGCTCATTTGTCTTCTCACCATTGGGCAGAAGAAGGTGAAGAAGAACTGAGCTTTTTTTCTGCTTTAGCAAACCTTGTGGCTTCTAGTGTACAACGTTGGCTGTTGGCCGAGAAACTCAAAAGCGAAGAACTCATTCGCCGAAGACTCGAACGCTATCATTCACCAGCAGTTGTACAGCAGTTGATCGCTGTTGGTGCATTGCCAAATGGACGTTTACCTCCACAAGAAAGTGAAATTAGTATCTTATTTGCTGATTTGGTCGGTTTTACAGCAATTTCAGAAAGATTGACGCCAACTCACATTGCCGACTTGCTCAATAATTTATTTGAGGAGATGTTGCAAGAAGTGTTTGCTGGCGGTGGCACTTTGGATAAGTATATTGGCGATTGTATTATGGCATTTTTTGGTGCTCCGGAACCACAACCGGATCATGCCGATCGCGCTGTCACTGCTGCTATGGGTATGTTAACTCGTCTGGAACGTCTTAATGCAAAAAATTTTTGGACAGAACCACTACAATTGCGAATTGCTATTAACAGCGGGAAGGCTGTGGTTGGAGATGTTGGTAGTTCTCAAAGGGTTGAGTATACAGCATTAGGAGCCACAATTAATCTGGCTGCACGGATGGAAGCAATTTGCCCACCAGGTGAATGTGTTGTCAGTGAAGATACTTACACAATACTGTCACAACCCTCCTGCTTCTTAGAAATGGGAGATTATCGCTTTAAAGGTATTAATCGACTAGTCAAGATTTATCGAACAAAGATGCACTAATCAAAGTTTTTTTGAGGAAAATTGCCAAAAGAGCCTGATTAACGTTATAATTTAACATTTAAGAGTTATTGAGACCTAATTTCACAATTAAAATTAAAAAAAAATATTAAATTTGAAATTTATTTTTCATCACAGTGTCACATCCTGTTAAAATCAACCAGGGTCAGTGAAATGCATACTTGCTTAGGGGAGATTGTAAGCATAAATACATAAAAAATATGTATAGTTTGTTTCAATTTTCATTGCCAAATTTTAATATAAGTAAAGTAAGCATTTTTTGAAAGACTACAATTTGAAATGTAGCTTCCATAAAAGGTGTCTGCAACGTATGGATGCTAACTTAGGTAAATTTTTAACGGGGAGGTCAGGGTATGGCTATCGCCACAGTTAATCCTGCAACTGGAGAGTTGCTGAAAACTTTTGAGCCATTAAACGATGCAGAAATTGCTGAGAAACTAGATTTGGCACAACAGGCTTTTGAGAAGTACCAGAAAATTTCTTTTCAAGAACGTTCTGTTTGGATGCAAAAAGCTGCTGACATTTTAGACCAAGAAAAAGCAGATTTTGGCAAGATTATGACACTGGAGATGGGCAAGCCTTTCAAAGCAGCGATCGCCGAAGTAGAAAAATGTGCCCACGTCTGTCGTTACTACGCTGAACACGCTGCTGAATTCCTAGCTGATGTTAGTGTAAAAACCGATGCAAGCCATAGTTTTGTAAAATACCAACCACTAGGGATTATTCTCGCAGTTATGCCGTGGAATTTTCCTTTTTGGCAAGTGTTCCGATTTGTTGCACCTGCACTGATGGCTGGAAATGTAGGATTACTCAAACACGCTTCCAACGTTCCGCAGTGTGCTTTAGCAATAGAAGAAATTATACAAAGAGCAGGTTTCCCAAAAGGCGTATTTCAAACTCTATTAATAGGTGCTGCCAAAGTTGCTGACTTGATGAGTGATGATCGAGTGAAAGCAGCTACATTGACAGGAAGCGAACCAGCAGGCGCAAGTTTAGCCGCAGCCTCAGGAAAACAAATTAAAAAAACCGTCCTAGAATTGGGAGGAAGTGATCCATTTATTGTATTGGAAAGTGCAGACCTGGAAGCAGCAGTTGCCACCGCAACGACAGCCCGAATGTTAAATAACGGACAATCATGTATTGCAGCAAAACGTTTTATAGTTGTTGAGACAATAGCAGACAAGTTTGAAAAGCTACTACTAGAGAAATTTCAAGCGCTGAAAGTTGGTGATCCGATGGAAAGCGAAACTGACTTGGGTCCATTGGCAACTCCTGATATTATCAAAGACTTAGACCAGCAAGTCCAAACAGGTGTCAAGAATGGGGCAAAAGTTTTAACCGGTGGACATGCTTTATCAGATCGTCCTGGTAACTTCTATCCACCAACCATTCTCACGAATATTTCCCCAGATAATCCCGTGGCGCAGGAAGAATTTTTTGGTCCGGTGGCGATGTTATTTCGTGTACCGGATATTGACGCAGCGATAAAAATCGCAAACGCCACACCATTTGGCTTAGGCGCGAGTGCTTGGACAACCAACTCCCAAGAACGCGATCGCCTGATCGAAGAAATCGAAGCAGGTTCGGTATTTATCAACGGTATGGTAAAGTCCGATCCCCGCTTACCCTTTGGTGGGATCAAGCGTTCTGGATATGGCAGGGAACTGAGTATCCAAGGTATACATGAGTTCGTCAATGTGAAAACTGTGTGGGTGAAATAACAAACCACATCAGGTGCAATCAACCCAGAGGAACAATAAGAGGAGACATGAACACAGCTGAATTACTCGTACAGTGTTTGGAAAATGAAGGAGTGCAATACGTTTTCGGACTCCCTGGGGAAGAAAATCTACACGTTTTAGAAGCGCTGAAACATTCTTCCATTCAGTTTATTACTACCCGTCACGAACAAGGTGCAGCATTCATGGCAGATGTCTACGGACGTCTGACAGGAAAAGCAGGAGTTTGTCTTTCGACTCTAGGCCCTGGGGCAACAAACTTGATGACTGGGGTAGCAGATGCTAACCTTGATGGTGCGCCTTTGGTAGCAATTACCGGACAAGTCGGCACAGATAGAATGCACATCGAATCCCATCAATATTTAGATTTGGTGGCGATGTTTGCCCCAGTGACAAAGTGGAATAAACAGATTGTGCGCCCCAGTATTACACCAGAACTTGTGCGCAAAGCATTTAAGCGGGCACAAAGTGAAAAACCAGGCGCAGTTCACATTGATTTGCCAGAAAATATAGCCGCTATGCCTGCAGAAGGCTATCCCTTACGTAAGGATAATATTGAAAAAACCTTCGCTTCTTTTGCAAGTATTAGGGCAGCAGGCGCAGCAATTTCCCAAGCAGTTAACCCAATTATATTAGTTGGTAACGGGGCAATTCGCGACCAAGCAAGCGATGCCGTCACACAATTTGCCAGTCAGATGAATATTCCTGTTGTTAACACTTTCATGGGCAAAGGTGTGATTCCCTACACTCATTCCTTAGCTTTGTGGTCAGTTGGATTGCAACAGCGAGATTTCATTACCTGTGGTTTTGATAGCACAGATTTAGTGATTGCCATTGGCTATGATTTGATTGAATTTTCCCCGAAAAAATGGAATCCCGATGGCAGAATTCCTATTATTCATGTTGGCGCAACCCCAGCAGAAATTGATAGTAGTTATATCCCTAATGTTGAAGTCGTAGGCAATATTTCTGATTCTTTGTTTGAAATCTTAAAGTTCGCAGACCGGGAAGGTAAGCCTAATCCTCATGCTATCAGTTTACGAACAAATATTCGTGCTGACTACGAAGAGTATGCCAATGATGACGGGTTTCCCATTAAGCCTCAAAAGTTAATTTATGACTTGCGACAAGTGATGGGACCAGAAGATATCGTCATCTCTGACGTTGGCGCACACAAAATGTGGATTGCCCGCCATTATCACTGCCATAGTCCTAATACTTGCCTTATATCCAATGGCTTTGCCGCAATGGGTATTGCTATTCCTGGGGCTGTAGCCGCAAAACTCGTGCACCCCAACCGCAAAGTTATTGCTGCAACAGGCGATGGTGGTTTTATGATGAATTGCCAGGAATTAGAAACAGCTTTACGTGTTGGTACACCCTTTGTTACTCTCATCTTTAATGATGGTGGTTATGGCTTAGTCGAGTGGAAGCAAGAAAATTACTTCGGCAAAGGCAGATCATCTTTTGTACATTTTGGCAACCCTGATTTTGTTAAATTTGCTGAAAGTATGGGTCTAAAAGGCTACCGCGTTGAATCGGTTACTGATTTTGTTCCTATCCTGAAAGAGGCTTTGGCACAGGATGTCCCAGCAGTGATAGATTGTCCTGTTGACTACCGGGAGAATGCCCGTTTCTCCAGAAAAGCCGTCGAGTTGAATTGTACGGTGTAGGAAGATTTTCCTTACGCCAAGACGACGCCGAGATGCTAAGATTTCTTGGCGTTCTTGGCGTCTTGGTGAGTCCAGCCTCCGTCTTGGCGGTTTCCGTCACGTTAGCGTTTGCGCAGCGCCCCCTTAGGGGCTAGCGTCTCCGCAGGAGATTGGGGGACTAGCGTATGCGCAAAGCGCACGCCCAAAGGTCTAAAGCGCAGCGAGACCGGAGGTCTTCCCCGAAGGGCGGTTCGTTTTTGTTAACTTGTCTTCTAGCGCCCTTGCAATCTTTTCCAAGCTGTCATCAGTATCTTTAGTCATTTTCCGCCATGAGGTACTAACAAATGTATACATACCTCCTGCGGTAGCAGTAAATGCTCCTTCGGAAACTTTTCCAAACAATAGTAGTACAACACTTGCAATACCAATTATCGCACCGAGAATTGTTAAACTGTAAGCGAGATTAAATGCTTTACGATCTTGCAGGCGTTGCTGGCGATAAATACTAAAGAGTTCTTCAGACATCATTCTTTGAATTTGCTGATCGTACATTTGTCGTCTCCGTTCACTCTACAATTTCATTAAAATCTGTCAGGAGACGACATCCTGGTTGGGAAATCGTTGAGTTGTGGCTGACTTATCGTTGACTGGAGGTTGATATACTCAAAGTAGTTTTGTAATGATAAGTGATGGCGCGATCGCTTAAAGTTGCCCAAGAGTACCTGCAAAAAGTTAAATCAGCACTCCAGCGTAACAGCTATCCCAGCCAGAAAGCTTTAGCTGATGATCTGAGGATATCTCTATCCACCGTCAAAAACTTTCTTAGTAGCAAACCCGTTGACTACCTGAATTTTGTAGAAATTTGCCAGAAATTAGGGCTAGACTGGCAAGAAATTGCATTTAAAGAATCAGACACTCAACCCAACTCAAGCACAACCTTTGAGGTAACCTCACCTTTCATCACTGGTTCACCCATCACCCATCCTCGCCACTTTTTCGGACGACAAAAAGAACTCAAACGCCTGTTCGACTTACTCAAACGCCATCCCTTGCAAAACGCTGCAATTATCGGTAAGCGGCGCATCGGCAAAACTTCTCTGCTGCACTACCTGAAAAACATCACCACCACTCCACCAGAACAGTTACGTTCCAGTCAAAAGTACGACTGGCTACCGCATCCAGAGAATTATAAGTGGATATTCGTAGACTTCCAAGATACGCGTATGGCTGGTAGAGAAAGACTTTTAAGCTATATCCTCGAATGTCTGAGTTTCAAAGTGCCAACGCCTTGTAATTTGGATTACTTTATGGATGTAGTCAGCGATAATCTACATTCCCCCACAGTCATCTTACTGGATGAAATTGGCGTTGGCTTGCAACGCTGTCCAGAATTAGATGATGAGTTTTGGGAGTGTTTGCGATCGTTGGCGACGAACCACACAAGGGGAAATCTGGCGTTTGTCTTAGCTACCCACGAATCACCGATTGAACTTGCTCGCAATACAGGGCATAGTTCGCCTTTCTTTAATATTTTTGGTTATACCGCAACTTTGGGAGCGCTGACTGAGCCAGAAGCACGGGAATTGATTGCTAGTTCACCTATTACCTTCGCTAAGGAAGATGTAGAGTGGATTTTGCAACAAAGTCAACGCTTACCACTTTTGCTGCAAATTCTTTGTCGAGAAAGATTGTTTAATTTAGAAGATGGGGAGACTGACGACTGGTGTGAGGAGGGATTGCGACAGATAGAACCATTTGCTCATTTGTTGGAATGAAACAGGGAGAGGTGAAAAAATGCCTTTTAGCAGCTACAAGAGTATTGGGGCTGTTGCCAAAGAATTTCAAATTAAGTATGTGCGGGATAATTTTATTATTGAAACAAAATTTTCAATCAGTGATACTTTTCGTCAAGAATTAGATTTAATTTTCAACGAAGGAGTTTTTGATAATTCCGAAATTGCGATTTGTGAAAATATCATTTATCCGATTTTGAAAGAAGTTTGGAAAGCTTACCGGAGTAACTTTCTTCTCTGGAGTCATCAAACATTGATTTATGATGAGAAATTGTGTGGGGTTCCTGATTACATAGTGGCAAAGCGATCGCCCCTTGGAACAGTGGTTTTTGACAAGCCATATTTTGTTTTAGTTGAGGCAAAGAAAGAAAGCGATTTTACTGAAGGCTGGGGTCAGTGTTTGGCAGAAATGTTGGCAGTGCAGCGGCTGAATAATGAGCCAGAACAAACTATCTTTGGAATTGTTTCTAATGGGGCAGTATGGCAGTTCGGCAAGCTACATTTAGATATTTTTACACAAAATAAAACTTTTTATACAATTCAGGATTTAGAGCGGCTATTTGCTGCGGTTAATTATGTTTTTCAACAGTGTGATTTGCAATTGGATGAGCAAAGGTAAACATTTACCCATATTTTTAGAGAAATGCCATGACAATTAACTTCCCCGATTATATTGGATACGCTCACACCCACCCGGAAATCAATTTCCGGGCTAATAGCTCAAGTCGGTTCAAACCGACTGAAACCATCAAAAAATTAACTTTTTCAGTCCTCTTGAGAGGACTTTCGCTATCAGCCAGGGAATTTATTCCTTGGCGGGCGTGGACTTAGACTGAGAAACCTGAAAAAATCCCAACCTCCCATGACACTTCCCATCGACTACAGCAAAATCTACACCGATGCACCCCAGCAGCACCCCAACTTGATACTGGGTAGCCTGCAACTGTTGTTCTGGCTTTTTTTTCGTCCCACAGCTTTCCGTAATCACCTCCAACGTATTCATCCTGACCTAGAAACTGATTTACCTGTGCTATTTTTTATTCGACAAGGGCGATGGCGACAATTTGCGGTCTGGCGGTTGCTGCTACAGGCATACATAATATTACCTGTTTTAGCTAATTTAACTTTCGGCTTGCTGCTGTGGGCATTGGGTTTTCCAATAGAAGAGGTGGCGTGGGGCGTGGCGTGGGGCGTGGCGTTCGGCGTGGCGTTCGGCGTGGTGTTGGGCGGCGTGGCGTTCGGCGTGGCGTCGGGCGTGGTGTTCGGCGTGGCGTCGGGCGTGGCGTGGGGCGTGGCGTCGGGCGTGGCGTTCGGCGTGGCGTTGGTCGTGGCGTCAGGCGTGGTGTGGGGCGTGGCGTTGAGCGTGGCGTCGGGCGTGGCGTTTAGCGTGGCGTGGAGCGTGGCGTTGACGTGGAGCGTGAGGTTGGTCGTGACGTGGAGCGTGACGTCGGTCGTGGGGTTGGTCGTGGGGTTGGTCGTGACGTCGAGCGTAGCGTCAGTCGTGGCGTTTGGCGTGGGAGTAACTATCAACTTGTGGCTTTGTGTAGTACTCTTTCCTTTGTTAACAGTATGGAATCTCTGGCTTTATCGGTTGGAGCAACAACTTACAAACAATAAACCCAGTTTATTGCGTTGGCATTCTGCTTTTTGGTATGAATGGCAGCGCCTACCTTTATATAACTTGGACAAGCACCTGCTTTTAGTCATCGAACGTAACCCAATTGAAGGAAAAGCTGCCCTAGAATACCTAACTACCAGTCGCCAGCGCTGGGCGGCTCAAGCTGTGCAGATTGAACTTGATGCACACAAATTAGAACGCTGTACAGATGTCGAAGCTATCCGTAACGTTCACCGCAGTTTAGAAAATGGCGAACTCCAAAGCCCAGTCAGCGACTTACTAAACATCTTCACTCGCATCAGTGAAGATGTGGACGCTGCTTTAAAACAGCAAAGTTCTTACAACCAGCGTCTAGCACTCAGGGCTGTTATTGAGCGTTTAGAACCACAGTTGCAAAACTTGACTCGCAGTAGCGACAAATACGCCCCCCGCTTCTACCCCATCGCCCAAAGTTGGCGTGAAATAATAGTTAACTATGTAGAGGAACTCGCTAAAGCTACCGAACTCCGTCAAGAAATTGATTCTCCCTACATCATTGGCGTTCCCCTCACACTAGAGCAAGAAATCTTCACCGGACGCGATGACATCGGTACGCGCATTGAGCAATTAATTTTAGACCGCCGCCGCCCACCCTTGCTACTCTACGGTCAACGGCGTATGGGCAAAACTTCTCTGCTGAACAATTTGGGAAAGTTGCTACCCAATAGCATTATCCCCTTATTTATTGACTTGCAAAGCGCACCCTCATCAGCAAGCAACAATGCAGGTTTTCTCTACAACCTTGCTAAAGGTATGATAAACTCAGCGAAAAAACAAAGCGCCTTAACTTTACCATCCTTGACACGGGAAGATTTAGAAAAAGACCCCTTCACCTGCTTTGATGAATGGTTAGATAAAGTAGAAGAAGCGTTACAGGATAATACAGCACTGCTTTCCCTAGACGAGTTCGAGGTGTTAGACAGCGCCATAACCAAAGGACGCTTTGATGAACAAGACGTTCTGGGAATGCTGCGTCACCTCATACAGCATCGTCCTCGCTTCAAAGTGCTACTAGCAGGTTCTCATACTATAGAAGAATATCAGCGCTGGGCTAGCTACCTCATCAACGTGCAAGTCGTGCATATCAGCTACCTTAAGAAAGACGAAGCCCGTCAACTCATTGAACGCCCTATCAAAGATTTTACCCTACGCTATGAACCAGACGCTGTTGAGCGAGTACTGCAACTCACCCGTTGTCACCCTTTCCTAGTACAACTGCTGTGTGGTGAAATTGTCGCCCTCAAAAATGAGCAAGACACTTCTGTCCGCCGACTGGCAATTTTAGCAGACGTGGAAGCTGCAGTTCCAGAAGCTTTGAGTAGTGGTGGTTTCTTTTTTGCAGATATTCAAAATAACCAAGTAGATACTGTTGGATTAGCTATCCTGAAATATTTGGCGGCACAAGGAGAAGGGGCAATAGTTAGTAAAAATACTATATTAAAACAACTTCCTGATATATCGGAAAGCGCTTTTAAACTGTTGTTGCAACGCGAGTTGATTGAAGAAGTTGAGGACGGCTTTCGCTTCCAAGTAGAGTTGATTCGACGGTGGTTTGCTCAAATGTAGAGATGACTCGTACTAATACCAGTTCTATATGAAGATGCAACAAATTAGATCCCCCCAACCCCCCTTAAAAAGGGGGGCTAAGAAATTATTTAGCGCAGCTTCATGGAGAAACTGAAAACTTGAAACCTCGATCCCTCCTAGCCCACGCCAGGTGCTACAAGTCGGCAGAGCCGCCCAACGCACTGGCTCCC
>NZ_JCACKO010000047.1:0-41670 GCF_059505445.1 Brasilonema angustatum
GGTGAGGTTATTTACGGGCTGGTTACCGTGATTCACTTCACAACGAATCGCACAGGCGTTAGCCTTGCATACGTTACGCGCTACTCTCTTAGCGTGTTCATTCCGTTGCCTACTTACTCTTAAATGTTTTTTGGCATATCTCTGCCTTGCTTTGCGCCGTTGATTCTTACCTTTTTCCTTTTTATAGATTTGCCTTTGTACGTGCTTAATAGCTTTTTCAGCTTTTCTTAAAAACTTGGGATTAGGTTCATGATGTCCGTTTGAATCGGAGTAAAAATGCTCAAGTCCAACATCTAAGCCTATCTCACCGTCTGCAATTTGGTTTTCTGGTTGAATATCAACGTTAATTGCAAACTGACAGTAATACCCGTCGGCTTTGCGAACTAATCGGACACGCTTGATTGATTTGACTGAATAGGTGTGGATGTCCCATTTACCTAGTAGTTTGACTTGACCAATGCCTTTTTTATCTGTAAAGGTAATCCGTCGTTTTGTTGAATGTAACGACCATCCAGACGTTTTATATTCAACCGACCTATTGTCTTTTTGAAAACGTGGAAAACCTTTGTTTCCTGGTTTTTTGGACTTGCAATTCGCGTAAAATCTGTCAATACTTAGCCAAGCTCTTTCTGTTGCAGATTGACAAGCCATTGAATTTAACTCTTCCACAAACTTAAATTCTTTACGTAGTGCTGTGGAATAGTTATTTAAAATAATTTTGTTAATTTTTGCGCAAAGCTCGCCGGGGGGAGTACTCCCTCCGGCAGACTTTGCGTCTCTGGGTGCGTCCATCCAATATCTAATGGCTTTATTACGAATGAATTGAGTTGTGCAGATAGCTTCATCAATTGCTTGATACTGCTGACGGTTTCCTTTGACTTTCATTTCTAAAACCAGCACTACTTAATCACCTCCTGACTGTTTACTAGTTATGTTTAATATACAATATATATAGACAAGCTGACTACAAACAATTTCAGAAGAATGTCTAAATTTTCTCCAGATGAGTACAGGCATGAAGGAAATGCAATAGCTTTATTGAATTATCACTTTGTATTTATTCCCAAACGTCGCAAAAAAGTGCTGACAGAAGAAGTAGCAGAACGGTTACAACAAATTATTTGCGACGTATGCAATGAGAACAGGTGGAAAATAGTAGCTATGGAAATCATGCCTGACCACGTTCATTTGTTTGTAAATACTAAACCTACTGATTGTCCAGCCACTATCATGAACCGAATCAAAGGTAGAGCATCTCATTTCTTACGTAAGGAATTCCCAGAGTTATTAAAGCTTCCAACTTTATGGACTCCTAGTACACAATGGCGTAAATTTAGATAGGTTTATGCCGCTAAAAGTTTACCCTTAAAAGTCCATTGGAAAGGACGGGCCATTTTTTTGTTGAAGTAGTCAATAAAATTTAATATCTGCTGTTTAAGATCCATCTGAGAGGAAAAACTACCTCTTCGTAAAAGTTTGCGTGTTAAAATGCTGAACCAAATTTCGACTTGATTGAGCCATGAACAGTGCTTTGGCGTAAAATGAAAGACAATTTTGTGTTTGGGATTGGCAAGAAACTCGGCGCGAGTTTCCATCGATTGCAGGATGCCAGACTTGCCCTTAACACCTAAAGTTTCCTGGGAAATTCCTTCCTGATTTGCAATCCATCGTACCAAAGATTCTGATTGGTGGATGTTTAGACAGTCCATAATCAAATGCCACTTGTTGGCATTTGGGTCAGAACTAATTAAGCGTTGACAATGGGTTTCAAAATCAGCTTCAGTCCTATGATGGTCAATAGTAGGAGCAACAATTTTACCTGTCACAACATCAAAATTGGCAATCAAAGTTTGTGTACCGTGCCGAATATATTCAAATTCTCGACATTCGACTTTTCCTGGCCGCATCGGTAAATTAGGCAAGGCGCGTTCTAGGGCTTGAATGCCTGTCATTTCATCAATACTAATAGTACGTTCTCCCAGTTCGGCTCGTATTGGGGCGCTCAGATAGTGTTGGCTAATATCTTCTACTTTGACTTCAAACTTAGGGTCATACGGGGGGAAAAAGCCAGTACCGAGACTGGTGCGGTTTAAGTTCTGCTTCGGCTAACCATCGTCCGACCTGACGAGGGGATATCTGTTCCACAATCCCTTGATTGATCAACTCATCCGCTAGTTCATAAACGCTCCAATGACTTATGGGACGATTATATTCCATCGGGTCACGGCAGGCGATCGCCATACATTCAACTTGTTGTTCCAGCGTAAATTTTAACGGTGCACCAGGACGCTCATTATCTTGCAATCGCTCCATTACTACTTTAGATTGCTCGTTGGTATCAACCCAACGCCGTCTCCACTGCCGTACCATCTTGATACTAACATTGAGCGTCCGAGCAATTTCGGCATTGTTCTTACCAACAGAAGCATTTAGTACAATCCGGGCACGTTCTGCAATTTGCTGTGATGTACTGGGACGATTCGCTAATTTTTCTAGGGTTTGCTGGTCTACATCACTCAAGCTAATTTTTAGCGGTTAGCTGGGCATAAGTATTTTAGCTTATCTCTATCATTTCTACCCTAACCGAATTTACGCCATGTTGTACTAGCTACTTTGTTTCGACTGCTGGTAATATTTCTACTGAAGCGGTTAACCCTCTTTTGTCACTCTAGGCAGAGTATAATTAAGGGCGATAAGCCTCTGGCTTGACGCAAAGCGTATCGCGAAAACCGAAGCAGAAAGTATGGTTGAACCTCGTCCGCCAGCACCTACAGTAAAATTTGTAGATTAGTACTGTCAGCTGTATCAAAAGCTGTTTACAGAAGTGAGAAGCTTTGAAGCTTTCAAATATCTTCATGTGGGAATAGTATCTGATATAAAACGGAAAAGACTGCCAGCGATCGCTAAAGTAGCAGGCTTAGAAAATCATCAACCGTTACACCATTTTTTAACAGAATCACCCTGGAATGTAGAAGAATTAAGGAGACAAAGATTAGAATTAATACTATATATCCTTCAAGGTCGTCCAATAGTATTAATTATTGATGAAACAGGGGATAAGAAAAAAGGAAATACAACGGATTATGTCAAACGGCAGTACATTGGAAATTTAGGTAAAACAGACAATGGTATTGTTGCAGTTACAGCATATGGTGTCTTATCTGGAATGACGTTTCCTTTAATATTTGAAATATATAAACCGAGAGAAAGGCTACAACCAGGGGATAAATATTTAACCAAACCTGAAATTGCAGCGATAATGATTAGAAAATTGCGCTCTATGGGGTTTAAATTTAATCTTGTCCTAGCAGATAGTTTCTATGGTGAGAGTGGAAAGAATTTTATTCAAAGATTAGATGAATTCAGTCTAAATTTTATAGTTGCAATTCGCTCGAATCATAATGCTTGGCGAGTTACAGACTCAAAAGTAAAGTATTCAGAGTGGCAAAGATTCAAGAGAGTTTTTTCAGATTTAAGTTCCGAAAATAGATATATTAGAGAGATAATCTCTGGCGATAATCCAGAAATTAGGTATTGGCAAATCACGACGGATATTGAAGTTCTTCCCAAAAACACTACTTGGTACGTAATGAGTAAGTTTCCAGAAATTACGCCGAGAGAAGTTGGTAATTTTTACGGTTTAAGAACTTGGGTAGAATATGGTTTAAAGCAGAGTAAAAATGAATTAGGATGGGCAGATTTTCGTCTAACTAATTATCCCCAGATAGAAAAATGGTGGAAAATTGTTTTGAGTGCTTATTTAATGGTTAGTCTCCATTCTGAACAACTACTGAAATTACCACCACAATCGGAATCTAATTTTTCATCGCATCCTTGGTGGGATAAAGGAAATGTTTGGAATAATATTCTTAATAATCTCCGTTTGATACTTCAACCATTTGTACTATTTAACCTAATTAAACCTTGGTTACAAGTTTTTACAGTTCCTAAGTTATCTGAAGGATTTTTTAAACTTCAAATGCTTGTCAATAATCTAACTCGTTCAATTTTTCCAAACTTCAATATCCCTTATTTCTCCTTTTCCTCTGCCTAGAGTGACAAAAGAGGGTTAAGAACTATATTGCACAGCAGCGAGAATAAGCTTTATTGTAGCCTAAAGGCTACGTAGTGGCTTTCATCCCTTGCCTGAAGTACGGGAATCGGCACTACGTGCCTGTCCCTCAAGGGTTTTCAGCCTACCCCTTATAACTCTGAGGAGCTGATCAATCTGATTTTTCAGACTCTTAGCAGTTTCTTGATAAATGTACTTGCGATTCAAAGCCTCACGAGCCAAATCCAAACGTTCTTTTTTCAAAGCTAGCACCGCGACTTGATACCATGCTTGGATTTCGTCTTCAGCTTGCTTGTACTGTAATTGCAAATGCTTAGTGTTTCCTGTAGTACTTTCAATGCTTTGCTGTATGCTGCACCTTATTTTGTTAAGATTATCGGATTTGTCCAGAACTTTCGACAAACCGTAAACCCCAAGTCCAACTACTGCGCCCACAGACACGACATGAGCCATGCCTATACTAAAACCCGTGCCAGCCACAACTAATCCCATATTTCCGATCGTTGCATAAACACCCGCACCGCCAACTGAGCCGAGTACTGCTGCACCTACAGCCAAAGGATCTTGATTTTCCACTCCTTTTTTGACTCCATAAGCAGCAGCCCCAGTAACCGTCCCTACAGCTATCAAATGAGGCGCATAAATTCCCACTGCTGTGCCCATGCCAGCTAGACCCATGTTGCCAACCATAGCAGAAATTCCCGCACCCGCTACACCTCCTCCAGCAATAAACATTTCTCCTTCTATCCGGTTGAAATTGCCTGCAATATCATTCAAGTTTGCTTTTATGACTCGGTTAACGCGTTCGCCTAATCCCATAGTTTTCCGTATATAAGGTTTTGTAACCCTGTCCTTTGTTGAACTTCATGCTTAAATCTGATGCTTACGCAAAGCATATGCCACTTTGTTACTTGGTCTATTAGATGATGAGTTTCCCAAGATACAACGGCGCTTGTTAACAACAATTAACACCACGAATTACTATAAGTAAACTAGATAACGTTGACTTGACATATTAAAGGGTTATAAAGAATCATCTTTAGACCACTGGATAGTCGATTGTGAGGAAAACATGCAGACAGTTATTCTCGTTCTCGTTGAAGTGCTTATTGTTATCGGACTGTCACGGCTAGTAGGACTCGCCTTCCGGTGGATTAACCAACCATTAGTCATTGGAGAGATCGTTGCTGGGATAATGCTCGGACCATCTCTTTTTGGTTTGGTTGCTCCAGGATTAGCATCTACCTTGTTTCCACCCGAAACAATTCCCTTCCTGAATGTGTTGTCTCAGGTAGGGCTAATTTTCTTCATGTTTTTGATTGGGTTAGAGTTAAACCCCAAATACCTCAGTGGCAATTTAGAGGTAGCAATCTTAACTTCTCACGTCAGTATTTTAGTACCGTTTTCATTAGGAACGCTGCTAGCAGTTCTGCTGTACCCCCTAGTTTCCAATGCTAGTGTGTCGTTTACCGCCTTCGCACTGTTTCTGGGAGCAGCAATGTCGATTACTGCTTTTCCAGTATTAGCACGGATTATTACTGAAAATAATTTGCAAAAAACACGTTTGGGAACTTTGGCGCTGACTTGTGCTGCAGTAGATGACGTCACTGCTTGGTGTTTGTTGGCAGTGGCTATTGCTGTCGCACATACTGGTAGTTTTGTCAAAGCTATTCCCACGATTTTATACTCCCTGATCTATATCGGCTTAATGATGACAGTAGGGCGAATTTTCTTGAAACGCCTTGCCAACTACTACCGTCGGACTGGACGCCTCAGCCAATTAGTTTTAGCTTTAATTTACATGGCAGTGGTTGCTTCTGCTCTGATTACCGAACTGATTGGCATTCACCTCATATTTGGGGCTTTTTTACTAGGAGCAGCCATGCCAAAGAATGCAGGTTTAGTGCGGGAATTAGCAATAAAAACCGAAGATTTTGTGCTAATATTTTTGCTACCAGTGTTCTTTGCTTATAGTGGTTTGCGCACGGAAATTGGTTTGCTGAATAAACCAGAATTATGGGCACTGTGCTTAGCTGTGCTCGCAGTGGCAATCATAGGTAAATACGTTGGCACTTATGTAGCAGCACGTGTCAGTGGTATAGAGAAGCGAGAAGCCTCAGCACTAGGTTGGTTGATGAATACTCGCGGCTTAACTGAACTGATAGTGCTAAATATTGGTCTGAGTCTTGGAGTCATTTCGCCGCTACTATTTACCATGCTGGTTATTATGGCACTAGTCACAACATTTATGACTTCGCCACTGTTAGAGCAAACTTATCCGAAAAAGCTGATCAAGTTGGATGTAGTTGAGCAAGAACCAGAAGAAAAAGAAACAGACACCTCTGGTGGTAAAGATTACAATCGTCCTTACGGAATTTTGGTTCCAGTTGCAAATCCCAATAGTCAAAAAGGTTTAGTGGAGTTAGCTGTTGCGATCGCTATCAACTATCGACAACCCGCCGTTGTTTACCCACTCAGTTTGATTGAATTGCAAGAAGACTATGGCTTTGAAAGTACTCCACAAGAAGCAGATAGAGTTATTGCACAGCGCCGCCAACAACTAGAAGAATTGATTTCACGTCTAGAACCATCAGAAGCACGCTTCTATATGCATCCTATTGTTTGCACATCCACCAATGTTGGACGAGAAACAGCACGGATTGCCTTACTTGAGCAAGCTAACTTAGTTTTAGTAGGATGGCATCGTCCAGCTTTTAGTAAGAATCGCTTAGGTGGACGAGTTGGTCAAATTCTCACCAATGCACAAGTGGATGTGGCGGTGTTTATAGATCGAGGACAAGAGCGTTTAGAAAGGTTGTTGGTTCCTTATTCTGCAAACATTCATGACGATTTAGCAATGATACTGGCTTTGAGATTGTTAGTAAATCGTGATACCTGCCGATTACAGGTTTTACAGGTTGTGGCAGAGAATCAAGTCAGAAATGAACTCAGTTACGAGCTTCACAACGTAATGGAGCAATTGCCTCAAAGTGTAAGCGATCGCATTGATATCAAAATAGTCGAAGCCATAGAGCCAATTCAAGTTGTAGTGGCAGCCTCTGAAGCTGTTGATCTGACTATTGCTGGTACGAGCCGCGCTTGGGGTATCGAACGTCAAACCTTGGGAAGATACACAGACGAACTAGCCATTGAGTGTCGCTCTTCACTGCTGATTACTCGTCGCCACAGTCAAATTAGCTCTCATATTACTTCCGTTCTTACTAACGAGAAATTACAGCTAAAAAGTTAGATCAATAATCAATTCTAAATGATGACTTTTGACATCATTCAGAATTGATCATTTCCCTCTGTCCCCGATCCTTTTTTATCAACATGACAAAACCTCATTTCCACTTAAAATCTCTAACCTTCTATGGTGTGACAATAAGTTTAGTTGTGCTTTTGTTTAAAGTCGTAACTGCTTATGGAGAAAGCAGCATCAAAGCACCGTCTGCAATTCACACTCACTATCGTCTCATGTTGAGTGAAAATTTGCCCGTCTGCGAAAAATCAGATTTTCTACTCTTAAATGTTCAGCAATCAGGAATTTACTTGAATGGTTTTTTACTACCAGCTAACTCGACTAAAACTTCAAAAGTATCTGAAAAATCTTCTCTAACTGGTAAATTTAAAAATCAACAATTGAGTTTATCGGGAGAAGTTTCCAATCACATCTTATGTAATACTCCAAAATTTCAAACAAAAGCAAACATTATCCCAGTGAAAATACAAATTAAATTAGCACAGAAAGGGAATTCAATAGGAAAAATAAGTATCAGCGATAGTTCCAGAACTATTGGATTGACAGCAACACCAGAAAAAATTAATGAACAACCTGAGCAGTCAAAGAATCATTGAACAACTCCTAGTATCAAGTCCGGTTGATAGTTATTATCCCTACATATGTGTAGGAAGCTAAAAACCTTTTCCCCCTGCTCCTTTGCAACCTTAATGATAAGTCTTTAACCGGACACGATATAACTTCATGTTTGAGCGTGCTACCATTTGACATCTTCGGCAAAAGCGGGTAGTAAAAAAAACAGTTGTCATGGACAATTGTGGATAGATTTTGTGGAGTCGTGAGGAGTATGGACAAGCAATTAAAAAATAAACAATTTTTCTGGTTTTGCAAGTATCTGTTTCGCGTTACCTTGTTTGCCTTGTATACAGGGGTGCTTTACAGTAAGCCTCTTAGCGTTTATGGCTTTGATGTGGGCAATAGTAGTAGTGCAGCGCCAATAGCAAGGCTTGAGGATTGGCGCTTTTACCCAGAGGCGTCACAACTAGAAATTTCTCTCTCAGCAGCCGCACAACCTCGATACTTTTACCTCGCCCAACCCCCACGCATTGTTATAGATTTGCCTGGTACTAAATTAGGCAAAATTCCCACCAAACAAAATTTCTATGGAGCCATCCGAAGCATTCGCGTTTCCCAACTCAACGCAGATGTTACTCGTATTGTTATGGATTTAGCACCTGGAATCCCCATCGCTCCAACAAGAGTGCAACTGCAACCTGTTTCTAGAGAAAATCCCACCCGTTGGGTATTACGTCCTTTGGTTGATAGCAACGGTACCTCTTTACCTGGGAATTTTTCATCTACAAATATTTCCCCACCGCTACCAAGCAACACACCTGATATCTATAATCCCCCACAACCTCAAGGTAACTTAGGATCTAGTGTATACAATAATCCCCCACAACCTCAAGGTAACTTAGGATCTAGTGTATACAATAATTCCCCACAACCTCCAGGCAACTTACCATCAGCTAGCTATAATCCCCCACAACCGCCAGGTAACTCACCACTTGGTGTTTATAATCCCCCACAACCTCCAGGCAGTTTACCACCTGCAACGTCTAATAATCTCCCACAACTTCCAGGCAACCCACCATCAACTACCTATAATCAACAACAAGTTCCTGATTTCAGTGTACCGCCACCATTAACAACCTTACCTGCAACGACAAATAATTTTCCACAAGCACCATCTGTTCAAGTACCGCCTCTGAACCCGAACAATTCCTCTCAACTCCCTGGTTCTGCTTTTAGCCCACCCTCTTTTCCACATCAAGGCAGTTATCCGAACAATAGCGCTCCTTCTTTGGGTACGTCAAATTTTCCAGTCCCAAATCTCCCCACTGGTTCACGCAGTTCTCCCAGTTCTAAAGTACCCAATTCTAAAGTAATTGAGTTTGGTGAACCCTTTCCCAACTCTTCAAGATAAAGAGCACACAAAAGTAAAGAAGAACGAGAAAAGAAAGAACAAAGTAATTCTTTTTTCTTCCTTTTCTTGTCTTCGTCCTTTTCTAGAATCTTTGAGTTTCGATTCCTGGAGCTGTTGCTCCTGGTTGGTTAATGAAGAAGTTTTTCGCATCATCGTTCTCATAAGTGCAGCTAATGTCAGGTTTATCACCGTTCAAGTCACCCGCATAGGCAAAGTTGTTCAAACGATTTTTGCATTCTCTAAGCTGCTGTGATGTTATCAGCTTCTTTTGTTCTAAAATTGTCATGTTACTCGAACGCAGAACACATCCAGGACGCATACTGGGCTGACCAACGTAGACTTTAAAAGGGTTGAGAGTCACAAACAGTCTGGTATCCATCACCATAGCGCTGGCTCCATACTGCACGCAAATATCAGCATTCGGTGCTTTGGTATCAATAAATTCTCGGCTAGCTACGTTATCTGGACTAAATGTAGCCGTGGAGCTAAAAGCAATACCAATCCCAATACCCAATACAAACACCCCTCCCAAGATTGCCATCGTGGTGAAATTAAACATTGGAGATTGGAAGATAGAAGGTTTGGGACTCGTAACTGTTTTACCAGTAGATTTTCGTCTCATTGTCGCTTAATCAACTTTACGCTTTGGACAGTAGGGAGTGGATTCAATAGCTCCCCTTATTTCAGTATGCCGATTCTTGAGTCTTATTGTCTGCAACTTTTTCTTTGACGTTCCTACCACCAGCCAAATTCAGCAAACTCGCTAAACATTCAGGTTTAATTTGAGGCATTTTCTGTTTTTGATTTTCTTTTCTCCACATGAAAAATTTTTACGACCAAAGGTCGTAAAGGTGTCAAGAAATGTTAACTTAAAACTTAAGATAAAATTAATACATTCAGTATAAAGAAAGTGGTATCATCACCATCACTGCCTTTTGGCAAGAATTTCAAATTCTCACAATTTCAAACTCTCATAGCGGATAGTTTCACTATCTTCTGGGGAGATTGGCTAGAGTTGCGTACAAAACTTGTACAAATTATTTCGTCAGGATTAATATCTCCACTGATATACATTCTAGCTTTTGGCTTTGGTTTGGGTAGTTCAATCAAACCTGGCTCAGGACTCAGTGGTAACTATAATAACTATTTAGAATTTATTTTGCCAGGAATGGTCGCACTGTCGTCTATGACAGTCAGCTTTGTTGGGACTACTTTTTCCATCTGCGGAGACAGACTCTTTACCAAAAACTTCGAAGAATTGTTGCTTGTTCCCGTACATCCCCTAGCGCTACATATTGGAAAAATGCTGGCGGGAGTGACACGAGGGTTAATGACTTCACTCGGTGTTATTTTAGTAGCGCTGGTGTTTACAAGAAACTGGAATTTTCTCAATCCACTGTTTGTGCTGATATTGGTATTAAGTTGTGCAGTTTTTGCTGGTTTGGGAGTGATTGTAGGGTTAAGTGTAAAATCCCTTGAATCAGTCGGACTCTATAATAACTTTATTATTATCCCCATGTCGTTCTTAGGAGCAACGTTTTTTGACCCAGCGACATTACCCACAGCCCTAAAATTCGTAGTTTACCTATTACCCCTGACTTACGCCAGCATCGGACTACGTGCAGCTACTTGTTTGCCATTGTCTCAGTTTCCTTGGTATTGCCTGCCCATTTTACTCGTGATGGCGATCGCCCTTTCTCTATGGGGTGCTTACGTTTTTTCTCATCAACAGGATTAGTAGTTGGCAGGGGACAGAGATAGTTTTTCCCTGTCCCATGTTGGTTGTCCTAACTAGCTAGAAGCGTCTTTTGTAAAGGCGTCCAACGGAAGGCGCGATCACCACCCCTTTCTATCACCACTTTCACTCGTGGTTCCAAGCTGGGTAAGGTCGTTAAAAACTCAATTTCCTGATTGGAAAGAGTTTGCCCTTCAATAATCCACAACACCAAGCCCTTTGATTTGGGTGGGAGGTGTTCGAGTTGAGAGCTAACAATCGGCGGCACATAGTAAACATAACCTACTGCCGCACCAGTGCTAGTACTTTTTTTCCCAAGATGAGGAGGTCTAACACCATGAACTGTTGTGAGATAGGCAGCTACATCGCCTAATCCCTTTGCACTCAGATCGAGAGTGACATAACCCGCTGCACGCAGTCGGCGTCTGTACCGACCTTCAAAACCTCCTTCTAGAGGTACGTAAACACCAAGAGCGCCAAATTTCTCAAGATCCCGAATTAAAGCGTTGCCAGTGGTAATTAGTGCCATAAATTGATTTTTGTTCTATCCCACTTCGATATTTCTATTATTGACTGTTCAGTTCGAGAATCTGCTACCTTTAATAAGTCTCGCAAAATAATCCTAGAAATTGTCGCCAAAAACACTTGAAAATTTGCTAGACAAATATTAACAGATGAGTTATAATATTGGATCGTGACCATCTATTAAAATATAAGTTACTGTCTGACTGCTAATTCTCACTAGTGTTAGCATCGTAAACTGATGACTAAGTTCCATATGGAATAAACTAGTAAAAATTGATAAAAGACTGGTAGACTAGAAAAACCGCAAAGACAAATTAGGAGTGGTTGGTAAAAAATAAGTGCCAACCTTAAGAATAAACTGCATTCACTCCTGAACCTCAAAATAATGAGGGAAAATCTTGAATAGTTAAAATGACTGTTTAAGGTTGTTAATGAAGTAGGAGCTGAGCAGTCATGTTGGTTTGTAGTATTGTATAAATCTCTGCCAACGGATACTGGGCAGGTCGCTGCCTAAGTCCTACTAGAAAGAACGTGCCAGAGCAATGGCTGTTGATAAAAGCATTGCCGCACAAAGCGCAAAGCAACAAAAGCCTTGCACAATTTTCAATAGTTGTTCCTTAGAAATTGGAAGAACTTTTGGCTGTTCTGGTGACGAATACAAAGTAAATAAATTCATCAAATACTATGGACTCTTGGTGAAGACCCAAAAAAGTTGTAACTGTGATTACCTAAGCAGTTCGACATCAAGAGGTCTGTCCAAAAAATTGGAAATCGTCCTGAGGGGCGTTCACAAAGTGTGTCTGTAAAAATCTGATGGCAACAAAAAGAACATAAGTTAAGGAGATCCAGTAACTGTGTCTGTAGGTATTATCGGCACCAAACTGGGTATGACCCAAGTATTTGACGAGGCAGGAGTTGCGATTCCTGTAACCGTCATTCAGGCGGGACCATGCACCATTACCCAGGTTAAAACAAAACAGACCGACGGTTACTCCGCCATCCAAGTAGGTTATGGCGAGGTTAAGCCAAAGGCGCTGAATAAACCATTGTTGGGACATCTTGCCAAATCATCAGCCCCAGCATTGCGTCACTTGCAGGAGTATCGCATAGATAACGAGAGCGAATATGCTCTAGGTCAAGAGATTAAAGCGGATATTTTTAGTGCAGGTCAAACTGTAGACGTGGTCGGTACAAGTATTGGTCGCGGTTTTGCAGGCAACCAAAAACGCAACAACTTCGGTCGAGGACCGATGTCGCACGGTTCCAAGAACCATAGAGCACCAGGTTCAATAGGTGCTGGTACAACTCCCGGTCGTGTTTATCCAGGTAAGCGGATGGCGGGACGTTTGGGTGGTAGCCGCGTCACAATCCGCCAACTAACTGTGGTACGAGTAGATCCAGAGCGCAACTTAATACTTATCAAGGGAAGTGTTCCTGGTAAGCCAGGTAATTTAGTAGATATTGTCCCTGCAAATGTAGTTGGTAAAAAGTCGTAACTCATTAGTCATTTAACTCTGGACTAATGACTAAGTAACTAATGACTAATGACTAAGGATTAAAAATGTTTGAGTGTGTAGTCAAAAATTGGCAAGGAGAACAAGTCGGGCAAAAAACGTTCGACTTCAAGGTTGCCAAAGAAGAAACGGCATCTCATGTCGTGCATCGAGCCTTGGTAAGACAAATGACCAATGCTCGTCAAGGAACTGCTAGTACCAAAACCCGTTCTGAAGTCAGAGGTGGCGGTCGCAAACCTTGGCGGCAAAAAGGGACTGGTCGTGCGCGTGCTGGTTCTATTCGTTCTCCTTTGTGGCGTGGTGGTGGTGTCATATTTGGACCAAAACCGCGAGAGTATAACCTCAAGATGAACCGTAAAGAGCGGCGTTTAGCTTTGCGAACAGCTTTTGCGAGTCGAATTGACGATTTGATTGTGGTGGAAGAATTTAGCGAGCAGATCCAGCGTCCCAAGACTAAGGAATTAGTGGGAGCGATCGCCCGTTGGGGTTCAGAACCAGAAAAGAAAACCTTATTAATTTTGTCCGAACGTACAGACAACGTCTTTTTATCAGCCCGTAACGTCGCAAATCTAAAACTGATTGGATCTAACCAGTTAAATGTTTACGATTTGCTGCACGCTGACAAGATTGTTGTTACAGCATCAGCCCTAGAAAAAATTCAGGAGGTCTACAGTGACTAGATTTGACCCCCGAAACCTTCCTGATCTTGTGCGTCGCCCAATACTGACTGAAAAAGCGACCGTACTCATGGAGCAAAACAAATACACTTTTGAAGTGACTCCAAAGGCAACAAAGCCACAAATTAGAGCGGCGATTGAAGATTTATTTGAAGTAAAAGTTGAAAAAGTCAACACCACAAGACCACCACGCAAAAGAAAGCGCGTTGGAAAATTTCTTGGTTACAAGCCCCAATATAAGAAAGCCATTGTTACAGTGGCGTCTGGGGATGTAGAGAAGATTAGACAAGTTCTATTCCCAGAGGTTTAAAAAAATGGGTACTCGTTCTTATCGCCCTTACACCCCCAGTACTCGCCAAGTTACGATTTCTGACTTCTCGGAAATAACTAAAACCGAGCCGGAAAAATCGCTCACCGTATCGAAGCATCGCGCCAAAGGCAGAAATAATCAAGGACGCATTACTGTTCGCCACAGAGGTGGTGGACACAAACGTCTGTATCGCATTATCGACTTTAAAAGGGATAAGCGTGGTATTCCGGCCAAAGTGACAGCTATTGAATACGACCCCAACCGTAACGCGCGGATTGCCCTTGTGCAATATGAAGACGGCGAGAAGCGTTACATTCTTCAACCCAACAGTTTAAAAGTAGGGACAACAGTTGTTGCTGGTCCAGATTCTCCTATTGAAAATGGCAATGCTTTACCTTTGTCTAACATTCCTTTGGGAACCAGCGTTCACAACGTAGAATTGAAACCTGGTAAGGGCGGTCAAATTGTTCGCTCAGCTGGTGCGACTGCTCAAGTTGTGGCAAAAGAAGGTAGCTACGTAACACTCAAGTTGCCTTCTGGAGAAGTCCGGATGATCCGTCGCGAGTGCTATGCCACCATCGGACAAGTCGGTAATCTGGATGCTAGAAACCTGAGCGCAGGTAAAGCAGGTAGAACTCGTTGGAAAGGTCGCCGTCCTCAAGTTAGAGGTAGTGTGATGAACCCAGTTGACCACCCACACGGTGGTGGTGAAGGAAGGGCACCAATCGGTAGATCAGGACCTGTCACACCTTGGGGTAAACCTGCTTTAGGTTTCAAGACACGCAAACGGAAGAAAGCCAGTAGCAAGTTTATTGTGCGCCGTCGCCGCAAATCTTCTAAGCGCGGTCGTGGCGGTCGTGAATCATAGAATTTTAGATTTTAGATTTTGCGAAAAGTTTGATCGGAGGAAACCTCCGCTCAAAGCTTTTCAAGACGGATTTTAGATTATAAATATAATTCAAAATCCAAAATCTACAATTGGTAAATTCAAATTTCTAAATCGAAATCCAAAATCGAAAATCCAAAATCGAACTATGGGTCGCTCTCTTAAAAAAGGTCCTTTTGTTGCCGATCATCTCCTAACAAAAATTGAAAGGCTCAATGACGCCAATAAAAAGGAAGTTATTAAAACTTGGTCACGGGCTTCGACAATTTTGCCCCTCATGGTAGGTCATACCATCGCAGTCCATAACGGACGCCAACACGTTCCCATTTTTATAAGTGACCAAATGGTAGGACATAAACTGGGTGAGTTCGCCCCCACGCGCACTTATAAGGGTCACGCCAGAAGTGACAAAAAATCAGGTAGATAGTTATCAGTTATTAGTCACGCTATGGCTTAGTAGATGACTAATGACTCAAACGGACGGAGAAAACTATGGCAACAGACACGACTGAAGTAAAAGCGATCGCCCGTTATGTACGTATGTCTCCTTATAAAGTGCGTCGCGTACTTGACCAAATTAGAGGACGTTCCTACCGGGAAGCCCTGATTATCCTAGAATTCATGCCCTATCGGTCCTGTGAACCAGTATTGAAGGTACTTAGAAGTGCAGCAGCGAATGCTGAACATAACGCTGGGCTAGACAGAACAGAGCTTGTGATTACTCAAGCTTATGCAAATCAAGGTCCGGTACTCAAACGGTTCCAACCAAGGGCGCAAGGTCGTGCTTACCAAATTCGCAAGCCGACGTGTCATATTACAGTAGCTGTCGCTGCTGAGGTTACTGCAGCTAAATAAATAAAAAATAGCGTACAGGTACACAAAAGAATTTTTGTTTAGAGGAAGCATTTGTGGGACAGAAGATACATCCAGTAGGTTTTCGCTTGGGAGTCACCCAAGAACATCAATCCCGGTGGTTTGCTGACCCTAGCCGCTATCCAGAACTTTTACAAGAAGACCACAAACTTCGTCAGTATATAGAACAAAAACTGGGTAGATACGCACAAAACAACGCTGGAATTTCTGAGGTGCGGATTGATCGTAAAGCAGATCAAATTGATTTAGAGGTACGTACAGCTCGACCCGGCGTTGTCGTTGGTCGAGGCGGACAAGGTATCGAATCTCTACGCACTGGTCTCCAGCAATTGTTGGGAAGCAATCGCCAAATTCGTATTAACGTTGTTGAAGTCCAACGAGTTGATGCTGATGCTTACCTCATTTCTGAATACATCGCTCAACAACTCGAACGCCGCGTTTCCTTCCGGCGGGTAGTACGGCAAGCCATTCAACGTGCCCAACGCGCTGGTATACAAGGCATCAAAATTCAAGTCAGCGGACGGCTTAACGGTGCAGAAATCGCCCGGACAGAGTGGACTCGTGAAGGTAGAGTACCTTTACACACCTTACGAGCTGATATTGATTACGCATACTGTACAGCAAAAACTGTTTACGGAATTCTCGGCATAAAAGTGTGGGTATTCAAAGGAGAAATTATTCCTGGACAGGAACAAACTCCTGCGCCAACAACGAGGGATCGTGATCGCGACCGCGATCGTGACCGTGGCGACCGCGATCGTCCCTCCTCTCGCCGTCAACAACAACGTCGTCGTCAGCAATTTGAAGACCGCTCAAATGAAGGATAGTCATAAGTTATTAGTCCATAGCTTTCGACTTGTTACCTTCACTTTTGACTTTTAACTTTTGACACATCATGCTAAGTCCAAGAAGAACAAAATTCCGCAAACAACAACGCGGACGAATGAATGGTCTAGCCCATCGGGGTAGCGACCTGAACTTTGGGGATTTTGCTTTGCAAGCGTTGGAACCTGCTTGGATTACCTCTCGTCAAATAGAGGCTTCTCGTCGAGCAATGACTCGTTACATCCGCCGGGGTGGAAAAATCTGGATTCGGATTTTTCCTGATAAACCAGTGACTATGCGTCCAGCAGAAACCCGGATGGGTTCTGGTAAAGGTTCACCTGAGTTCTGGGTAGCAGTCGTAAAACCAGGACGAATTCTATTTGAAATTGCAGGCGTTCCTGAAGAAACTGCTCGCGAAGCAATGCGCTTGGCTGCTTTCAAATTACCTATCAAAACTAAGTTCATTTCACGCTCACAAGAGCAACAACAGGTCTAGGTTATGCCTCTTCCCAAAATTTCAGAAGCAAGAGTTTTAACTGACGAACAACTGGAGCAAGAGATTATCGCTGTAAAAAAGCAACTCTTTCAGTTGCGCTTGCAACAAGCAACCAGACAGCTAGACAAACCCCATCTATTTAGACACGCCCGCCACCGTCTGGCTCAACTAATGACTGTAGAAGGAGAACGCAAACGCGCTTCCTCAAGTCAACCCGTAAAAGAATCAAAGTAGAAGATTATGGCAGTAAAAGAACGAGTTGGCTTGGTCGTAAGCGACAAAATGCAAAAAACGGTGGTAGTCGCCATCGAAAACCGCGCTCCTCACCCAAAATACGGCAAAATAGTCGTAAAAACCCAGCGCTATAAGGTACATGATGAAGAAAATCAGTGCAAAATAGGCGATCGCGTTCGCATTCAGGAAACGCGGCCGCTGAGTAAAACTAAGCGCTGGAAAGTCACAGAAATCCTGACTACTAAAAATGGCTAAACCATATAGTTATTAAGTAGTTAACAAGACAAAAAGGAAAAAACGATTGTGATTCAGCCCCAAACTTACCTTAATGTTGCAGATAATAGCGGTGCCCGTAAACTCATGTGCATCCGCGTATTGGGAGCAGGTAACCGCCGTTACGGTTTCATCGGTGATCGGATCATCGCCGTCGTTAAAGACGCTCAGCCGAATATGGCTGTGAAAAAGTCCGATGTTGTGGAAGCAGTCATTGTCCGCACCCGTCATAATACCCATCGAGATAGTGGTATGAGTATTCGTTTTGACGATAATGCCGCAGTTATCATCAATAAAGATGGTAACCCCAGAGGAACACGGGTTTTCGGACCAGTAGCACGAGAACTGCGTGAAAAAAACTTTACTAAAATTGTTTCTCTGGCTCCGGAGGTGCTGTAATGGCAAACAAAAAGAAGGAGCAACCTAGATTTTTCAAAATGCACGTTAAAACCGGGGATACCGTGCAAGTTATTGCGGGGAAAGATAAAGGCAAAGTTGGAGAAATTATCAAAGCAATTCCCCAAGAAAGTAAAGTGCTTGTTAAAGGTGTAAATATAAAAACTAAGCACGTCAAACCTCAGCAAGAAGGTGAATCTGGGCGTATTGTGACT
This sequence comes from Brasilonema angustatum, assembly GCF_059505445.1. Taxonomy (NCBI): domain Bacteria; kingdom Bacillati; phylum Cyanobacteriota; class Cyanophyceae; order Nostocales; family Scytonemataceae; genus Brasilonema; species Brasilonema angustatum. The sequence goes on from NZ_JCACKO010000047.1 coordinate 18,260, forward strand.
CAGGAATACCCAATCCACAGTTCCAACGTTATGCTCTATTCCACCAAGCAAAATGTTGCCAGTCGCATCTCCTACACTTTCACTGCAGAAGGTAAGAAAGTTAGAATGCTTAAAAAAACTGGCGAAATCATAGATAAGTAGTGAGTTACTGCTCGAAAGCGGGTCTGTCGGCATATGAAAGCAAGTGCTAGGCTACAGTTTATTGACTTGTAGACGTTTAGAGGCCGATTTTCCATAGACCCCCTAGGCGGCTTCCCGTAGAGTAGAGTAGCACAGCCGTGTCAAGTGGCAAACCCGGAAAGTCATTGGTCATTAGTAAAAAAACAAAAGACAATAGACAAAGAGTAAGGACAATAATCCCTGACCAAGACCAGGGATAAAAAGAACAAAAACTATGGCAACAACAAGACTGAAAACTTTATACCAAGAAACAATTGTCCCCAAACTGATGCAACAGTTTCAGTACACCAACATTCATCAAGTGCCAAAGTTGGAGAAAGTCACTGTTAATCGAGGTTTGGGGGAAGCATCTCAAAATGCGAAAGCCTTGGAAGCGTCTTTGACCGAGATTGCGACAATTACTGGTCAAAAACCAGTCGTGACGCGGGCTAAAAAGGCGATCGCGGGCTTCAAAATTCGTCAAGGTATGCCAGTTGGTATCATGGTGACCTTAAGAAGCGAAAGAATGTATGCCTTTCTCGACCGTCTCATTAGTTTAGCGCTACCAAGAATCCGGGACTTTCGCGGTATTAGTCCTAAAAGTTTTGATGGTCGCGGCAATTATACTCTAGGTGTCAGAGAGCAACTCATTTTCCCAGAAATTGAGTATGACAGCATTGACCAAATTCGTGGTATGGATATTTCCATTATCACTACAGCAAAGACTGACGAAGAGGGTCGCGCTTTACTTAAAGAAATGGGAATGCCCTTTCGGGATCAATAAGTTCATCTAAAGAGGAAACGATGGCGGTTAACGACACAATTGCAGATATGCTCACGCGCATCCGCAATGCCAATATGGCGCGGCATCAAACGACACAAGTGCCATCCACCAAAATGACTCGTAGCATCGCAAAAGTGCTGCGCGAAGAAGGTTTTATTGGTGAGTTTGAAGAAGCAGGAGAAGGAGTGGCGTGCAATTTGGTGATTTCCTTGAAGTACAAGGGTAAAAATCGCCAACCCCTCATCACCACCCTCAAGCGGGTGAGTAAACCAGGTTTGCGTGTTTACTCCAACAAAAAAGAACTACCAAGAGTACTAGGTGGTATCGGTATTGCCATTATTTCTACATCAAGTGGCATTATGACTGACCGAGAAGCACGGCGTCAAAACTTGGGTGGTGAAGTACTGTGCTACGTTTGGTAGTCATTAGTCATTTGTCATTCGTAAAAGACAATAGACAAATTACAAAGGACTAAAAGTTATGTCTCGAATTGGTAAACGCCCAATTACAATTCCGGCTAAGGTGCAAGTAAACATTGATGGCACAAAAGTGTTAGTCAAGGGTCCTAAAGGCGAACTTTTTCGCGATTTGCCTCCTTATGTCATAGTCTCCCAAGAAGGAGAAATATTGCAGGTTAACCGTCGCGATGAATCTCGCACGTCCCGGCAAATGCACGGTTTATGCCGTACTTTGGTTGCCAATATGGTTGAGGGAGTTTCCAAAGGGTTTCAACGTCGTTTGGAAATTCAAGGGGTTGGTTACCGGGCGCAAGTTCAAGGTCGTAACTTGATTTTGAACATGGGCTATAGCCATCAAGTGCACATTGTTCCACCAGAAGGAATTCAGTTTGCAGTTGAAAATAATACTAACGTTATTGTCAGCGGCTACGACAAAGAAGAGGTAGGCAACACAGCAGCTAAAATTCGTGCTGTGCGGCCACCAGAGCCTTACAAGGGCAAAGGTATTCGCTACGCCGGTGAAATGGTCAGACGTAAAGCTGGTAAGACTGGTGGTAAAGGCAAGAAGTAAAAATGAAACATACTCGTAAAGAATCAAGGGAACGTCGCCGTAGACGTATTCGTGGTAAAGTTGATGGTTCTTCTGAGCGTCCACGGTTAGCTATATTTCGCTCTCACCAACATATTTATGCTCAAGTGATTGATGATACTAATCATCACACCTTAGTGGCAGCTTCAACTCTAGAACCAGATTTAAAATCAAAATTAGCTTCAGGTTCAAACTGTCAAGCTTCAGTGGAAGTTGGCAAATTGATCGCAGTTCGCTCCTTAGAAAAAGGTATTAGCAAAGTCGTCTTTGACCGAGGTGGTAACCTTTTCCACGGTCGTGTCAAAGCACTAGCAGAAGCAGCTCGCGAAGCTGGTTTGGATTTTTAAATGAGTCATTGCTCATGAGTCATGAGGAGGCAGTGCGGTGGACGGGTTCGGTTAGGCTACAGGAGCCAGTACGGACGCTACATGCCGTGAGAGCGGGAGATCCTCCTGCATGCAGCAGTGGCTCGTCTTGGGGTCTCCCCAACTGGAGCCTCTGGCGTCACCTGCCGTTCATTCAGTAAAAAAAATGACAAATGACCGAGGACAAATGACAATTGGCTTCTAACACGAGGTAAATAAAATGGCAACTGGTCGTCGTAAAGCTAACCGTACAAAAAAAGAAGAAACCACATGGCAAGAGCGGGTTATCCAAATCCGACGGGTGAGTAAAGTTGTAAAAGGAGGTAAAAAACTTAGCTTCCGCGCAATAGTCGTTGTGGGAAATGAACGCGGTCAAGTGGGCGTGGGAGTAGGCAAAGCCTCAGATGTAATTGGTGCTGTGAAAAAAGGCGTCGCTGATGGTAAAAAGCATCTGATTGAAATTCCCATGACCAAATCTAACTCTATCCCCCATCCTATTAATGGGATTGGTGGTGGTGCTAAGGTCATTATGCGACCAGCTGCACCTGGTACTGGAGTTATTGCTGGTGGTGCTGTACGTACAGTACTTGAATTAGCAGGAGTTCGCAATATTCTAGCCAAGCAACTCGGTTCAAACAATCCTCTCAATAATGCCAGAGCCGCAGTTAATGCCTTGTCTACCCTGCGAACTTTTGCAGAAGTCGCCGAAGACCGGGGTATTCCTGTTGAAAATCTTTATATTTAAGTCATTTGTCCTCAGTCCTTTGTTTTTATAGAAATGACAACAAATGATCCTCCGGGTATACCTTTTGCACGTGTATGTTTTGTAGCCCACCAGTATGGCTACGCCCCAGTTCCTGCGGAAGCTTGCGCCAACAAAGCAGTGTCTGTAGTGGCTCACGAATGATAAATGACTAAATTTTACACAAGGTTTTCTTTATGAGACTAACCGATGTTCGTCCTCAAAAAGGCTCAAAGAAGCGTCCCCGTCGTTTAGGTAGGGGTGTTTCTGCCGGTCAAGGTGCTAGTGCTGGTAAGGGTATGCGTGGTCAAAAAGCGCGTTCTGGCAGCAGTACACGACCCGGATTTGAAGGTGGTCAACAGCCATTGTACCGCCGCATACCCAAGTTAAAGGGCTTCCCTCTGGTTAATCGTAAGCAGTACACTACGATTAATGTAGAAAAGCTAGCCTCCCTCCCTGCAAATACAGAAGTTACACTCACCTCGTTAAAACAAGCAGGTATCCTTACTGCTGTTCGAGGATCTTTGAAGATTTTAGGGGATGGGGAATTGAACGTTCCCCTCAAGGTGCAAGCGGCAGCTTTTACAGGTACAGCTCGTAGCAAAATTGAGGCAGCGGGTGGGAGTTGCGAAGTTTTAGAGTGAGTCACAAAGCACGCACCTACGACAAGCCTACCCCAGCCAAGTGCCTCGCTTCACGATTCAGGTAGCCCTCTATGATCAGTCGAGACAAAGCCCCAACGGCTCAAGAAACTTTTATGCAGATGGCGCAAGCAGCAGGTCTGCGAGGTCGGCTGCTTGTGACCTTAGGTCTTTTAATGTTGATTCGTCTGGGCATACATTTGCCCATACCAGGTATTGATCGAGCTCAATTTGCCAGAACCCTTCAAGGTAATAACCAGATATTAAGCTTTTTGGACATCTTTTCTGGAGGTGGACTTTCTGCTTTGGGAGTCTTTGCCTTAGGTATTTTGCCATATATCAACGCCTCGATTATCATCCAATTGCTCACCGCTGCCATTCCAGCTTTAGAAAATTTACAGAAAAATGAAGGCGAAGCAGGACGGCGGAAGATTTCTCAAATGACACGCTATGTTTCTGCTGGTTGGGCAGTTATTCAAAGTGTCTTCTTGGCAACATTCTGGCTCAAGCCCTTTGCCTTAAACTACGGACCAATTTTCATTATCGAGACAGCGTTGGCTCTTGTAGCGGGTTCGATGTTTGTCATGTGGGCATCAGAAGTGATTACAGAGCGTGGCGTAGGCAACGGCGCATCTTTGTTGATTTTTGTCAATATTGTGGCAACACTGCCAAAAGCTCTAGGTGACACAATCGATTTTGTACAAACAGGAAACCGGGAAACAGTAGGTCGAGTTATTGTGCTGTTGCTGCTTTTCCTAGTCACGATTGTTGGTATTGTGTTTGTGCAGGAAGGAATCCGTCGTATTCCGATTATTTCAGCGCGTCGCCAAGTTGGGAAACGAATTTTTGCAGAGCAACGTAACTACTTACCCCTACGACTTAATCAAGGGGGCGTCATGCCAATTATTTTTGCGGCTGCAATTCTAAGTTTGCCACTGTTGGCCGAGAATTTCATCAGAAATCCAGAATATTCAAAAATTGTTAACACCTATCTCATACCTGGCGGTTCAGGGGCTTGGGTCTATGCCCTTGTTTACCTAGTTTCTATCGTTTTCTTCAGCTACTTCTATTCTTCATTGATTGTCAACCCAGTTGATGTAGCTCAGAACTTGAAGAAGATGGGTTCTAGCATTCCAGGTATTCGTCCGGGAAAAGCAACAAGTGAGTACATTGAGCGCGTACTGAATCGATTAACTTTTTTAGGAGCTATCTTTCTGGGCTTGATTGCTATTATCCCTACTGCCGTTGAAAGTGCTTTAAATGTACGAACCTTTAGGGGGCTAGGTGCTACCTCTTTGTTAATTTTAGTAGGTGTTGCGATTGATACGTCAAAGCAAATTCAAACTTACGTTATCTCTCAACGCTATGAAGGAATGGTGAAACAGTAGTGACACGAGTAATCTTCTTGGGACCACCGGGAGCTGGTAAAGGAACTCAAGCAAAAACCTTAGCTGACGATTTGAATATTCCTCATATTTCTACAGGTGACATATTGCGTCAAGGTCTCAAAGACCAGACTCCTTTGGGTGTGAAGGCTCAAAGTTATATGGATAAAGGTGAGTTGGTTCCTGACCAACTTGTGGAGGAAATGGTTCAGGAACGTCTCATCCAGGATGATACGAAATTAGGCTGGATTCTTGATGGCTTTCCCCGCACTGTCAATCAAGCAGTTTTTTTAGAGCAATTACTGGGAAAACTCAACCAAAATGGCGAAAAGGTCGTCAATTTGAATGTGCCAGATGAAACAGTAATAGCACGGTTACTAGAGCGAGGCAGAAAAGATGACTCAGAAGAAGTCATCCGTCGTCGCTTAGAAGTTTACCGGTCTGAAACGGCACCCTTGATTGACTATTACAGTAGTCGTCAGACTCTCCTCAGTATCAACGGTAATCAGTCCCTAGAAGAAGTCACTGCTGAATTAAAAAAGGTCATTGTGTCTTAAAAGAGGGGAGTGGGTGAGAGGTTAAAGGTGATAAATTTTTCCCAGTTCTTTGTACCTAGCACCCTATTCCCTGTCCCCCAAGCAGATGTATGTAAATATTGGATAAAATATATTAATGAACTGTTGATATATTCTCCGAAATATGTTCTTTGCAGACTATAAGTAGCTGTAACAAAGTAGGAGGCTGTTGAGTTGAGGAAAAAACTTGTCTAAACAAGATTTGATAGAGATGGAAGGCACGGTCACCGAGTCCCTGCCAAATGCAATGTTTCGTGTTGATTTAGATAACGGCTTCAATGTGTTAGCTCACATTTCTGGCAAGATTCGCCGTAACTATATCAAGATCTTACCCGGCGATCGCGTCAAAGTAGAGTTAACGCCTTACGACCTGACAAAAGGCAGAATTACTTATCGATTACGTAAGAAATAGCTCATTTTTCAACTATTCTTCGGAATGAAATTTCACATATGTAAAAAATAATACCATACAAGATTGGAAAAAAATAATGAATTTTACTGACTGATTAATCATAAAATGTTATAATTCACTATTTGGAGTCAACAAAAAGCATGAAAGTCAGAGCGTCTGTCAAGAAAATTTGTGAAAAGTGTAACGTGATCAGGCGTCGTGGTCGCGTTATGGTGATTTGTGTCAATCCTAAGCATAAGCAGCGCCAAGGATAACACAAGGAAAAAGTGAACAGTCATCAGGAAAATTTATTCAAATAACTGCTGACTGACAAAAAACACATTACTAGTTTTAAGGAATAGGGAGACACGAGTTGTGGCACGTATTGCCGGAGTAGACCTTCCACGTGATAAACGTGTTGAAATTGGTCTAACTTATATCTACGGAATTGGGTTATCTCTATCAAAAGAGATATTAGCAGCCACGAGTGTCAACCCTGATACTCGTATTAAAGACCTGAGTGATGCTGACGTAGCAGCTCTGAGGGGAGAAATAGAAGAAAACTACCAAGTAGAAGGTGACCTAAGGCGCTTGGAAGCAATGAACATCAAGCGCCTAATTGAAATTGGCACTTACAGGGGTCGTCGTCACCGCATGGGCTTACCTGTGAGAGGGCAAAGAACTCGGACTAACGCCAGAACTCGTCGAGGAAGACGACAGACAGTAGCTGGGAAGAAGAAAGCCCCATCCAAGTAATTGTTTCTGTGCTGAACTACAGCAATACTTAACCTTAATATTTAACTAAGTGCGATATGGCGCGACAACAAAGCGGAAAGAAACCAGGTAGCAAAAAGCTAAAACGTAATGTTCCAAACGGGATAGCCTACATCCAGTCTACTTTTAACAATAGCATTGTCACCATTAGCGATCAAAATGGAGATGTCATCTCCTGGGCAAGTGCTGGATCTAGCGGTTTCAAGGGAGCAAAAAAAGGTACTCCTTTTGCAGCCCAGACCGCAGCTGAAAGTGCAGCACGTCGAGCAATGGATCAAGGAATGCGCCAAATAGAAGTTATGGTCAGCGGTCCTGGGGCTGGTCGAGAAACAGCTATCCGGGCACTTCAAGGAGCTGGACTAGAAATTACATTAATTCGGGATATTACCCCGATTCCTCATAATGGTTGCCGTCCACCCAAGCGCCGCCGAGTCTAAAGAGAATTTATGAAGCGGTAAGTCCAGCGCGAATGACGGCTTTCCCGACCTAGGCGACGGACGTTCCCGATAGCCGTAAGGCGTGGCGTTAGCCATAGGGTAAGGGCGAGAAGTTTGAGAAAACCTAGGTTGCATCAAGGATTATACGAAAGACCCCCATTACGGAGAGTTTTCTTTCGTTCCACTGATCAACTTCCCCCTGAAAACTCGAAACTTCAAATAACAAAAGACCATTACTGCCCGTTGGCAATTCTTGGGATCAAACTTCACCATCATTGGACATACAGTTTGATAAACCTCGTAGTTTAAGGGGGCATTAAGTACATTCGAGAAGGCAGAGCCGCATGGTGAGTGTAAGCTCCAACAGGGTAACCCGAAAGCAAGCAACTAGCAAAAGGCTTTGCCGACTTGAAAGGACTACTTGTACAAGTTCCTCCGAGTATGAAAACAGCCGTTTAATCAAGGGTACTCGTGTACAACTGTTTGTCCTTGCCACTGTGTTGTGGTTCGGCAGGTGCTCTGTGCCAGGTTTAGCGTACGTTTGTTACTGGTCTAAGCCCTATGCCGTAGGCATAGGGCTTAGAACATAGGAGATACCCGCACGGGGTTGGTGCTCCTTAGAATGCAACTGACGTTGGCAATGCCCTCCCTAGTTCACATACCGTCTTTGCAGGAGAGACCGCAGTTGCCTGGTTTCCCCAAAAGAACTGGTGAAAGGGTTTGTCAGCTTGTAGACGCGCTTTTCGGCATCCTCAAAGATAGTAGGTGTTCTGTTGATCTCCGGACGTCACTTGCAGCCTTATTTGGCAAAATTACCCAAAGAACGTCTACAAAGGAGCACACTGAAGCACAGCCCAGGCTCGACTTGAAGAGCTTTCCCTTGAACGGGTTTGCTGACTCTGGCCAACTGGTGAGACCAGTGCAGCACCGATGTTTCCCCCCCTGCCAGATCTGGCTGTTGTGTTGGGGTTTACCGACATAGGGAGCTGGCGAACCCGCAAGGGCGTCGGACTGCCCCTTAAGGACACTGGTAAAGACGGTTTTCACGATAACGAAAGTGTCACTCAAGGCAATAAATTTGTCTACTAGCAAGACCTTATATGAAGGGAGGCGACCCCATGGCGCAGTTTCAAATTGAATGTGTAGAGTCAAGTACTGAAGACAATAGGAGTAATCACAGTAAATTCGTCTTAGAACCTCTAGAGCGCGGTCAAGGTACGACAGTTGGCAATGCCCTGAGACGGGTATTACTTTCCAACCTAGAGGGGACAGCTGTAACTGCTGTTCGGATTGCAGGCGTGACACACGAGTTCGCCACCGTTCATGGTGTACGAGAAGATGTGCTTGAAATGATGATGAAAATGAAGGAAGTGATTCTTAAAAGCTACTCCTCTCAACCCCAAATTGGTCGCTTACTCGTTACAGGTCCAACAACAGTCACTTCAGCACATTTTGATTTGCCTAGTGAAGTAGAAGTCATCGATCCGACCCAATACATAGCTACTGTCGCTGAAGGTGGCAAGCTGGAAATGGAATTTCGGATTGAAAGAGGCAAAGGATATCGTACTGTAGAGCGGGGTCGTGAAGAAGCCACATCTTTGGACTTTCTCCAAATCGACTCAATATTTATGCCAGTGCGGAAAGTCAACTACAGCGTTGAAGAAACTCGTGGAGAGGGTGGGATACCAAAAGACAGATTGTTACTAGAAATTTGGACAAATGGTAGTTTGACCCCTCAAGAAGCACTCTCCTCTGCCGCTACTATACTGGTGGATTTGTTTAACCCGTTGAAAGAGATCTCGCTCGATATACCGGATGTAGGCGCAGAAATCCCAGACGACCCAACCGCTCAGATTCCTATTGAAGAGTTGCAATTGTCAGTACGAGCTTATAACTGCCTCAAACGAGCACAAGTAAACTCTGTAGCTGATTTGTTGGATTACACCCAAGAAGACCTATTAGAAATAAAAAACTTTGGTCAAAAGTCAGCTGAAGAAGTTGTTGAAGCCTTACAGCGACGCTTGGGAATCACCTTACCAACTGAAAGAGCTAACAAACACGCCTAAAACTGGTTATTCGTTAGTTGTGAGTGATTAGTAGAACAACTAACTACCAACTAACAACTACCAACTACCAACTAACAACTAACACAAAAGATTATGCGTCACCGTTGTCGGATCAAAAAACTCAGCAAACCAGCTGACCAACGCCGCGCTCTGTTGCGAGCGCTTACCACTGAATTAATTCGTCATGGACGAATTACTACCACTTTAGCCCGAGCTAAGGTGGTACGCTCTGAAGTGGACAAAATGATTACTCTTGCGAAAGAAGGTTCTTTAGCAGCACGCCGTCAAGCCTTCGGTTATATATACGATAAACAACTTGTTCATGCTCTGTTTGAGCAAGTTCCCACACGGTATGGGAATCGCCAAGGAGGTTACACCCGTATCCTGCATACCGTACCACGCCGGGGTGATAATTCTAAGATGGCAATCATCGAACTCGTCTAAACAAATAAAGGTAGAAACTAGAAGGTGAGACCAGCTCTCTTGGTAGGGTTTCCAACGCCAGAACAAGCGTGTTAGCGTAGCGTCTCCGTCAGGAGAGGGAGACCCTAATCAAGTACTGGCTCTTCTGCAGGCGACTGGCGAACCCGCAGGGATACAAATAAAAATTTTATCTTTCTAACTTCCGCCTCAAGTTGATTTTATGTTAAGTAGCCACCAGCCTACACAAAAAATTCGAGTCGCCCTGGTCATTCAATACCTGGGCACTCATTTTCATGGCTGGCAACGGCAACCGCAACAACGCACTGTCCAAGAAGAGATAGAAACAGCTCTTTCTCATATCCTAGGTCATCCAGTGACGCTGTACGGCGCAGGGCGAACTGATGCTGGAGTTCACGCAGCTGCTCAAGTGGCACATTTTAATGTCACAAGTCCGATACCCGCTCACAAATGGGCAACCATTCTTAACAGCTATTTGCCCAAAGATATACTAATTCGAGCCTCCGCAGAAGTGAGTCACAATTGGCACGCTCGTTTTAGTGCTATCTATCGACGGTATCGTTACACGTTCTATACTGAAAAGTTACCGAACTTGTTTGCCAGCGCTTTTAGTTGGCATTATTATCTCGAACCTTTGGATGAATCTCTCATCCAGACTGCACTGGAACCTTTGATTGGAAAGCACCACCTAGCTGCTTTTCACCGAGCAAACTCAGGACGCCAGCATTCTTGGGTAGAAGTACAAGCAGCAGAGTGTTATCGTACTGGACCATTTCTTTATATTGAAATTCAGGCAGATGGATTTTTGTATGGTATGGTGCGGCTATTAGTAGGAATGTTGGTACAAGTTGGTTCCAGACAACTCACACTAACTAGTTTCACCGACATTTGGAAAGATCAACGACGTCAAGAAGTAAAATATGCCGCGCCTGCTCACGGCTTGTGCTTGTTGCGAGTCGGCTATCCTGATTTCCCGTTTCCCCCAGAGATTTGGTTTGAAACCCAACCCAAATTAGTCTTTGGTCAATAAGGACTAAAGACAAAAGACTAAAGACAAAGGACTCAAGACAAATGACAACAGACAAAACATATCTTCCTCCTCAGAATACTATGGAGCGCGATTGGTACGTCATAGACGCTACTAACCAACGCCTCGGTCGCTTAGCAAGCGAAATCGCTATGGTTCTCAGAGGGAAAAATAAACCCCACTATACCCCTCACATGGACACAGGTGATTTTGTCATCGTTGTAAATGCTGAAAAAGTCGAAGTAACAGGTAAAAAACGCACACAAAAACTTTACCGTCGTCATTCCGGTCGTCCCGGTGGAATGAAGACCGAAACCTTTGACAAGCTACAACAACGTTTGCCAGAAAGGATTGTGGAACATGCCATCAAAGGTATGCTACCGAAAAATAGCTTGGGACGGCAATTGTTTACTAAGCTAAAAGTTTACGCTGGACCAACTCATCCCCATGCAGCACAACAACCAAAAGAGTTACAAATTCAGACAATTCCAGGAGTACAAGATTAATGCAAGCAGCAGATAATAGCGGTCGTGCTATGTATTGGGGTACAGGTCGTCGTAAATCCGCGATCGCGCGGGTTCGCTTGGTTCCCGGTACTGGACAATTGATTGTCAATGGCAAACCAGGAGACCTTTACTTCCAATTCAACCCAAACTACATTTCCCTTGCCAAAGCACCTTTAGAAACTTTAGGCTTGGAAAATGAATACGATATTCTCGTCAAAGCTGAAGGGGGCGGTTTAACTGGACAATCAGATGCAGTTCGTCTGGGAGTTGCTCGTGCACTTTGCCAACTTGACCCAGAAAACCGTCCGCCTTTAAAAATCGAAGGCTACCTGACTCGCGACCCACGAGCAAAAGAGCGCAAAAAATACGGTTTGCACAAAGCTCGTAAAGCACCTCAGTACTCCAAGCGTTAAGCAATTTTGGATTTTAACTGCACCCTTGACGCAGATAATTTTCTGTGATGACCACGTACACCTGCCTTGATCAGCGGTTGCTATGATAATCCCAAAAATCTAAAATCCAAAGTTCTACAACCCGCGGAAAACCTGAAAGTTATAATTGGTATAGATAGACCACGGAAAGAAAAATGGCGAAACCAGAGATTCATCCCCAGTGGTATCCAGATGCAAAAGTTTACTGTAACGGTCAACTTGTGATGACTGTTGGCTCTACTAAGCCAGAATTGCACGTAGATGTTTGGTCTGGAAACCACCCCTTTTATACAGGTACTCAGAAGATAATTGACACCGAAGGTCGCGTAGAACGCTTCCTGCGTAAATATGGCATGATGGAAGGTCAATCCAAAGGCGGAAGAAGGAAAAAGTAGCCGCTTAGCTTTAGCTTTTAACAACGACCCTGCATAAGCTGGGTCGATTGTTGTATTTAATGCTCAAGCGAATTTGCTATTTTTTAAGGAGTGACTGTATTCGTCATGGCTGAAACATACCTGCTGGAGAAACTAAAATCCGTTGAACAAACTTTTCATGAATTGACTCGTCGCCTTGCCGACCCCGATACTGCCAAAAATCCTGATGAGTATCAAAAAATTGCAAAGGCACGCTCTTCTTTAGAAGAAGTGGTAGATACCTACGAAACCTGGAAAAACGCCCAGGAAGAATTCGTAGGGGCGCGTCAGGTGCTCAAAGAATCTCAAAGTGATCCAGAACTGCAAGAAATGGCAGCCCTGGAAGTTCAAGAACTTGAGCAAAAAATAGAACAATTAGAAAATCGCTTAAAGATATTGCTACTACCTCGTGACCCCAACGATGATAAAAACATCATGTTGGAAATTCGTGCGGGTACTGGTGGTGATGAAGCAAGTATCTGGGCTGGTGATTTAGTACGATTGTACTCAAAGTATGCTGACAGCCAAAGTTGGCGCGTGAAGTTAGTCAGTGAGTCCTTGGCGGAAATGGGCGGCTTTAAAGAAGCCATTTTGGAAATTCAAGGCGATAGCGTATACAGCAAGCTAAAGTTTGAAGCTGGAGTGCATCGCGTGCAGCGTGTGCCAGTCACTGAAGCTGGGGGACGGGTTCACACCTCAACAGCAACTGTGGCGATCATGCCAGAGGTGGATGACGTAGAAATCCACATTGATCCGAAGGATATTGAAATGAGCACAGCTCGTTCTGGTGGTGCTGGTGGACAAAACGTCAACAAAGTGGAAACAGCCGCTGACTTGTTCCACAAACCTACTGGTATCCGGATTTTCTGTACAGAAGAACGCAGCCAGTTACAAAATAAAGAACGGGCAATGCAGATCCTGCGAGCAAAACTGTATGAGATGAAGTTGCGAGAACAACAGGAAGCTGTGACTTCTATGCGGCGATCGCAAGTAGGTACAGGATCGCGTTCTGAAAAGATTCGCACTTATAACTACAAAGATAACCGTGCCACCGACCACCGCTTAAATCATAACTATTCGCTTAACGCAGTTCTAGAAGGCGAACTTGAGGACATTATTCAAGCTTGTATTTCTCAAGATCAACAAGAACGCTTAGCAGAACTCGCAGCTTCTGGCGCTAATAGTTAATCTTTAGGTTTGGTAGTTTTTTTATCATTATAGGACTTACGCAGAAGAGATCCTCCAATAGAGTTAAAAAGGGGCTTTAGGACTTACGTATTGACAGGAAATACAAAATATGAGGTATGGGTTTGAGGCATTCAAATGTGAATTTTCCGATCATCTTTTAGTGATCGTCACCCATCTGGCGGTAATTATCAAAAGTCTGGAACGACCAAATCACGTTATACACATGATGTCTTTTTTGTACAGTGCGTAAGTCCTAGGCTTTTAAGATTTCCCCTGCTTTTGAAGGGGCAATCGAGGTTTTTGGTTTTCAATGCGTAAGTCCTGCATTAATTACTAGCCACTGCTTTTCAGTATCATGAAAAACCGCTTGTTGTGTGTTACATAAAACAACACAACAAGCGGTTTTCTAATGCGTTGTTTTGAATCAATTTATCAAGTAATCTACTCGACATGACATTGGAACCGTATTTATAGCGCTTCTGGTTTGAGTCATACCATTTCACGATCAGGGCTGATACAAATGATTGTCTCTAAGTAAGTCGGTGCAATAAAACCAAACTGTGTGAAGAAAAGTAAATAAGGCTCAAACTCTTACTCTCCCTGCTCGGGTGCTCGGGTGTCCCCTACCTTATCCCAACAATAATTATTTACGCCGACCTACTTAATTCTTTCTCCTGCTCCCTGTGCTCCCTGCTCTCTATTTGTATCAACCTTAAAGTGAAACGGTATCAGATACAATCACCCTAGTGTATAAACCAACCAATGGAAGAGGTCTAGTCTATCTGTGGTAATATAGAATACAATAAATCGACACCTCAAACTCGCCCCGCATATGCTCTTTTAACAATTTGTACCCAATAAAGCGATTCGGGAAAACTTTGTTATTTAACCATCAACACTTCGTGCCCAGAGTGAACTTCAGATTATTTTTGGGTTAAATAGCATGCTAATTTTGTGTTTCATGTACCAACTTGTGCGATTCTGTATTTAGAAGCTAGGATGCTTCCCAGTGATAAGCTTTTGAATTTTGAACAGCTTCCCAGCATCTTTGATACTTATCAAAACCGAGATGCATCCAAACAAAACGTGCCAAAGTGATGTCATCTTGATGAGATGAAAGCTTTTAGTTATAAGGCTTTCATCTAAATGTTAAGGAGTGTAATGTTTTATCATATTCCTGAAAACTTTAGGCCATTTTACCCTTATGATGAGGAAAACTTGTAAAGTTTAGTAAGAAGGAAGTTATTAAACGTGGCTATTCCTCTGCTAGAGTATGCGCCTTTAAGTCAAAATAATCGTGTTACTGGCTACGAAATTCCGGGTGATGAACAGCCTAGAATCTTCTCCACTGACAACTTACTTTCTGCTAGTGACCTAGATAACTTAATCGAGGCAGCCTACCGTCAGATATTTTTCCATGCTTTTGCCTCTGATCGGGAGCGTTTTTTGGAGTCGCAGCTCCGCAGTGGACAGATTACCGTCCGTGAGTTTATTCGTGGATTGGCTTTGTCCAAAACCTTCACTGGTAGCTTCTATAACCTCAACAGCAACTACCGCTTTGTTGAGCATTGTGTTCAGCGGATTTTGGGACGTGATGTTTACAGCGAACGGGAAAAAATTGCTTGGTCAATCGTGGTAGCAACCAAAGGTCGGGCTGGCTTCATCAATGATCTGCTCAACAGCGACGAATACTTAGAGAACTTTGGTGACAGCATTGTTCCCTACCAACGTCGTCGGGTTCTGCCTTCAGGAGCCAGCCAATTGCCATTCAACATCAAGTCTCCGCGCTACGATGAATACCATCGTGCACAACTCGGCTTCCCGCAAATCATCTGGCAAACCATTGTACGTCGCTACACTCCACCCGACAAGCAGGCTAAAGCAGGTGATCCAGCTCTGTTTGCATCAATGGCTCAGAGTATTAATCCAACAGGTAATCCTCCACAACGGATTTCGCCTTACAACATTGATTACGAGAAAACAGTGCCTTATCGCCGCCGGTAACTACGGCTGGTTATTTAGCAAGCACGATACAACGTGACTGTAATCTTCCAAGATAGAGGAGTCAGAATTCAGGTGCTAGGGTTTAGAAAATATATTTCTGAATCTTGAGTTCTTAAATCTGGCTCCTTATTTGCTCTAGATGATTTTTCAGCTTATTGACGTTATTTATCAACTCTGTTAATAAACACAGTGAGTCGTCTGAAATGTGTGTTTAGCTTGTGGCACCAAGTATCTAGGAATCTTGGGTTCAAAGTAAATTAAACACTTTTTAATTTCCCAATCTATCGCAACAATTTATAATTTAGTAAACCTGATATAGCAGTCCGAAATTATTCGTGAAACTCTCTGTTTTCCTCCTCAACGCTCTCTCTTGCCTCCTGCGGTTAATTCAATCAAAACTTTTTTCATCATCTAGGATTGCTATAGATACCAGATGCAACTCTGTGGATTATTCTTATTGGCAATCCGAATTATTGTTTTTTGAAGAAGCGGCAATATTATGTATTCGTAATTTTTAGGGTTTTTTACAGTACTAATTTATAAAAATTAAAGAAGATAAATTTCATAAATCTCCGGAAAATACTACTTGAGATACATAGATGGCTGTGACTAACCACGAACAAATTAGCAGAAGTTTTACTTTTTTAAATCAAGGATTGTACCCTTATGTAAAAAGGGAGATGCAAAAAGTTTATGGTGAGCGCTGGCTAAGAATTATCTCATCATCAATGTCTGATAACTCACCCATAAAGCTTAGCCCAGAAGAGATTCTAGGTAATGATGTTTTTACTTTATTAAAAGTAATTATTGGGCAGTGGAATCAGGTATTCAGTAAAAATTTAGGTTACGCTGAGGGTGCTTTAGTGAGTGAACTCATGGAAGCCAGTAACAGTTGGGCGCATCAATCTCACTTTTCAACTGAAGACACTTATCGCACTTTAGACACGATCGCTCGACTCCTGAAAGCTATCTCTGCACCAGAAACAGGTATTGTAGAACAGGATAAGCAAAAAGTCTTAAAAGAACTTTTTTCTAAACAAGCCGAAAAAGACTCCAACACAGACAAATTAGCTGAAATTATCAAACACCAAAACTTTCAGAATACTTCTCTTTTGATCCGTGCGCTGACACACCGTTCCTATGTCCATGAAAACCCGCAAGAAGGAGAACACAACGAGCGTCTTGAGTTTCTTGGTGATGCTTTGCTGACTTTTTTAAGTGGCGAATACCTTTATCGTCGTTACCCAGAAAAGGGAGAAGATGAGTTAACTCGTCGGCGTTCTGCACTGGTTGATGAAAAGCAACTAGCAAAATTTGCCATTGAGGTTGGTTTAGATCGCAGAATGCGCTTAGGTAAAGGTGCAACTTTAGAAGGAGGTTACCAAAATCCCAATTTACTCAGCAGCGCTTTTGAAGCAGTCGTCGCCGCTTACTACTTAGACAACAATTATGATACTGAAGCAGTGCGTGCTGTTGTGGAACCGTTGTTTGACTCTGTTCCTGAGAGTATTGTGGAGTTGCGCTCAAATGTAGACTCTAAAAATCGGTTTCAGGAATGGGTGCAACGCAACATCACTCAAATACCACCCAAGTATGTCACAGTTCAAGTAGGTGGTTCTTCTCATGCTCCAGAGTTTGTAGCTAAAGTAGTTGTGGGAAATAAAGAGTATGGACAAGGTAAAGGGCGCAGTAAGAAAGATGCTGAGAAGGCTGCGGCTGAAAACGCGCTAGCTAGGCTAGAAAAATCAAGGTTAATGTGAGATATACACCTCACACTTCTACTTTTAACGGCAAAGTCACAGTGAAAGTAGAACCTACTGCTATTTGGGAAACTAAGCTAATTTCACCTTGCAACAGTTTTATCAGCCGTGAAACGATTGCCAAGCCCAAGCCGGTACTACTGGGAAGGAAGGATTTACTACCAGAACCAATGCGAAAGTAAGGTTGAAAAATCTGTACTTGATCTTCTGGCTCAATTCCAATTCCAGTATCTGAAACTGCAATACTCCACTTGCCAATGTCTAAAGTTTCACACTTAATTTTTACCGTTCCTGACTCTGTGTAGCGAATCGCATTACTCACAAGATTCGTTACAATTTGCTGTAATCGTAACGGATCTGTTACAACTTCGTGAGGAGCATGGTTGCAATCAATAACAATTTGTAAGTTTTTTTGACTAGCCAAAGGTTCCAGCATTTCGTAAACATTTCTGATTAATTCATGCACATTGATTGGCTCTGACTGTAGTTTCATCTGCCCTGCATCATAGCGAGAAATCTCCAATGCATCGTTAATCAGATGAATTAATTGTCTCCCACTGCTTAACACGCGGTCAATGTGTTCTAGATGGCTAAAGGAATCTTTTTCTTCTGATTTTTGGCGTTGTAAGCGCAAAAACAAATCTGAGTAACCAATAATCGAAGTTAATGGGTTTTTGAGTTCGTGCGCCAGATACGATAAATTATCTTGACTTGCCCGCACTAAGCGGGTTAGTTCTTGATTATTAAGGGTTAAGTGATTTTGCAGCTGCTCTAGTTCTGTTAATCGTTGTTCTGTGTAACTTTGAAAACAATAGGCTATTGCTTCATCCAACACCATATCAATCAAATGTACGGCTCGCATTACTTCTTTTGCTGATGCTTGCAGGAATTCTGGCTCTAAAGTGACAAATATTGTGTTACGCAAAAGCCGATACTCTCGTGCAATTTCTGCTGCATCGAAACCTTGTTCCGCCCTAAGAGTTCCATGCTCTAAACTAGCCTGAACTAAGGATTGGACTTCATCATCTTGATATTGAGAAAGCACAGTTGCTAGTGCCAAAAGGACATGGTCAAGATGATTTTCAATAGCTGTACGGCTTAGATGATTGGTGCTGGAAATCTTTTTATCCCTACGAACAGCTTCCAGCCATTGTTTTATAATCCTCTGAGTTTTATCCCGCAGCAATTGACTAAAATCTTTCATCACTCATGGGTGGATAAATATACAACAAATAGAATAAATCATTCTATGATCTAGATCCTAAGCATAGGAATATTACATTGTTTTTACTAAAAATATGTAATAATTAGAAATAAAAATACATATTTTCGTAAATATCTTTATTCATCTATCATTTAGATGAATTTGCTTTCTAAGAAAACTAGTCTTCTAGCCAAAAAAAGTATATCCTAGGGTTGCTTGACGCAACTATTTACTGGTGTTACATTTATCAAAATAGAGTAAGTCAGCCTAATCCAATGAATTGCATTGCATCAGTTGGAGCGGAGGAACCAAAGTATGGGGCGTATCTTAACTAGAAGGAACAAAGAGTAGATGTATCTTTTCGCTTCTTGTTTTTTGCTTCTTCTATAAGAGGGGTATCTCTCAACCCTAGCCCGTCAGCTAACTTCGTAGGCAATGAGAGGAGACTGAAGAGGCAGCATTATTGTAATGTTGTGATCTCATCAGTATCCTTGGCTGGTACTGCTCGGACTAATTGTACCTGCGTAAAGTCTGTTGAGGTCATACATGGTGTTTCAACTTAATGTAGCTGCCATTTTGGCGGTTGCTAGTCGAACAACTTGGAAACGCGCTAAACCTATTATTGTACGGGATGCTTTCTTGCTACCTTTGCTTGGTTTTTTAGGCGTTATTGTTGTGTGGTGGATTGTTGCGCTTGCTAATCATGAGTTGATGCCCACGCCACCTGAAGCGTTAGCAGCAAATTTAGATTACATCCTTAACCCATTTTTCCAAAGAGGGCCAGGCAACTTAGGTATTGGCTGGCTATTAATCGCAAGTATTCGACGGGTCTTATTAGGTTTCACTCTAGGTGCTTTAGTCGCGATTCCTGTTGGTTTTCTCATCGGGATGTCAAGAACGGCAATGATGGTTCTTAATCCCGTTATTCAAATCTTCAAACCAGTATCACCCCTGGCATGGCTTCCTATTGCTTTAGCTATATTTAATTTGGCAGATCCATCGGCAATATTCGTGATTTTCATCACTTCTTTGTGGCCAACAATTATTAACACTGCTCTGGGAGTTTCCAGTGTTTCCAAAGATTATATAGATGTGGCACGAGTTCTTGAAATGCCCCGTTGGCGAAGAATTACAAAAATTATTTGGCCTGCAAGTTTACCATACATTTTTACAGGTTTGCGAATTAGTATAGGCATTGCCTGGTTAGTTATTGTTGCTGTAGAAATGCTTACAGGTGGTATTGGGATTGGCTTTTTTGTCTGGGATGAGTGGAGTCGCCTAAATCTCAATTCCGTTTTTCTTGCTGTGCTAGTCATCGGCTTAACAGGGTTGTTGCTTGATTACGCCATAGGCAGAATACAAGCTTTTGTCACTCGTCGCCCGATAAGTTCAAATTAGTTCTTCATCAAATATATGGTGCTTACCACTGCATTATCGCACCACCGTATTATCACCTCTGATGAAATCTGACCTTTTTAAAAAACTCATCAATTGTAAGTCAGACAGATAAGCCATTTAAAATTCAAAGAACAAATTCACTGTTTTACAAGCAGCCTACCTGCTATTCGTGTACACGAATAAAGTATGTGACAGTCCAAACAAGAACTTTGTATCCCTCGTTATTATTCTGAGTCATTTCGCCGCCGCAGGAGGTTGTTCATGAGTGACGATAACACAAATAACTGGAAGCGACGAGACTTTATCACAGGACTGGGAGCTACAGCACTCGCAACTGGACTATCTTCTTGTGCCATTAACGCTAACCGTGCCCCTAAAGGATTGTCAAAAGCGGCGTCGGCGGTTGAACCAGTCGTAGATCCCAAGACACTAGAAAAACCTAATATTACAGTGGGATACGTACCGGTGAATGACTGCGCTCCCTTTGCTGTAGCGTGGGAGAAAGGATTTTTCCGCAAGTATGGTTTAAATGTCACCCTCAGCCGTGAAGCAAGCTGGGCGACGTCTCGTGACGGTATTATTTTTGGACGCCTTGATGCTTCACCAGTTGTGAGTGGTGCAGTTACGAATGCTAGAACTGGTGCAGAAGGCGCACGTCATGCTCCCCTGTGTGCAGCGATGACAATTCATCGTCATGGTAATGCGATGACAATGAATAAAGGAATGTGGGAGTCTGGGTTGCGTCCTTGGCGAGACTATAACGGCAATTTAGAAGAGTTTGGACGAGATTTTCGCAATTATTTTGAAAAATTAGCACCAGAGAAAAGAGTTTGGGCAGTAGTGCTGAGTTCAGCAATTTATGAATACTTTGTCCGCTACTTAGCTGCGGCTGCTGGAGTTGCTCCTGATCAAGAATTTCGCATTATCATTGTCCCACCTCCACAGATGGTGGTGAATATGAGAATTGGGGCGATGCAAGGTTATATGGTGGCGGAACCTTGGAATTCACGGGCAATTACTGGTAATGACGGAATTGGCTTCACCTTTGCTCAAGGGAGAGAAATTTGGCAAGGACACCCAGATAGACTTCTAGGTGTTATGGAGTCTTTCATCAAAGAAAATCCCAAAACTTATCGCTCTTTGGTTAAAGCAATGATAGAAGCTTGTCGCTATTGTAGCGACATAAAAAACCGGGAGGAAGTAGCTAAAATTCTCACGAGTAAATCGTTTACCGGAGCAAAGCTCAAATTAACAGAAGCCGCTATTGTCGGTAACTACAATTATGGTGGTTTTGATGGTAAAAAACGAGTTTGGAAAGCTCCTGAAACAACAATCTTCTTCGATAAACCTGCTAACCTTGTCAAAACACCAAATGACCATTCAACATTTCTTTGGCAATCTCAGAGTATTTGGCTAATGACTCAGTCGGCTCGCTGGGGACAAATTAAACAAATTCCCAAAAATGCTGAAGAAATAGCGCGTAAAGGTTGGCGAACTGACTTGTATCGAGAAATTGCTGCTGAAATGGGAATTGAATGCCCAAAAGAAGATTACAAGATAGAACAAGCTGAACTATTTATCGATAAAAAAGCTTTTGATCCCAGCGATCCAGTGGGATATCTTAAAAGTTTTGAGATTAGAGCTAACGCTCCTAAATCTTTCTTTATGTCTTAAGATGAGCAAATTAAACTTGACTGTGTTGATTGTTCTTTGTCATTCGTAAATGACTTAATTTACAAACTAATAATAAATCACTAAATAAATAGACTGTTGTAGGAGTGTCAAATGAAATCTACCTCTTTCTCAAAAGATGCCTATGATACGACTTCACCTCGTAGTGGATTTCTAGAAATTGAAAATTTACATAAATCATATCCCACACCTGATGGCAATCAATTTGTTGTTTTAGATAACGTTAATTTGACAGTGGGGGAAGATGAATATATTTCTGTTATAGGTCACTCTGGTTGCGGAAAATCCACACTTTTGAAAATTGTAGCAGGATTGGAA
Source organism: Brasilonema angustatum (assembly GCF_059505445.1). NCBI lineage: Bacteria > Bacillati > Cyanobacteriota > Cyanophyceae > Nostocales > Scytonemataceae > Brasilonema > Brasilonema angustatum. Next base: position 40,008 of record NZ_JCACKO010000047.1, read on the forward strand.
AAAGGAACTTCTGGCTCGGTGCGGTTAGATAGCAAAGAAATTCGTAAACCAGGAGCAGAGCGTATGATGGTGTTTCAACACTATTCGCTCTTACCTTGGTTAACCGTGCGGGAAAATATCCGGCTTGCTGTAGACGAAGTGCTAAAAGATGCTAATCGTTCTGAAAAAATTAGCATTGTGAACGAACACCTGGCAATGGTAAATTTAACAGCAGCAGCAGATAAATATCCTGATGAAATTTCTGGTGGTATGAAGCAGCGAGTGGGTATTGCCAGAGCATTGGCAATTCGCCCAAAAATGTTGCTGATGGATGAACCTTTTGGAGCCTTAGATGCACTGACTCGCGGAAAATTGCAGCGACAAGTATTAGATATTTGGGAAAATCACCGACAAGCAGTGATGATGGTTACTCATGATGTGGATGAGGCTATTTATATGTCAGATCGCATTGTTCTTATGACTAATGGACCAGCAGCTAATATTGGAGAGATACTGGAAGTACCGTTTCCTCATCCACGCGATCGCAATGCTATGAGGAATTCACAAGAATACTACGAACTCCGCAACTACGCGCTCAACTTCCTGGATCGGTACTTCACCCAAGACGAGTAATAAAAAAATCTGTAGTTCATAATTCGTCATTCATTATTCTTAAGTCAATTACGAATTAGGAACAACAAACTAGTTATTGTTTTTGTAAATTTTTCTTTAGCGTGGTGATAAAGTTATGAATCTTAAACCTATCTTAGTACGCCTGCAGAACGCGATCGCAAGAGACGATTTAATTGAGCAAATGGTACTTTTATCCGTCCCAGAAACAGCTCTTTCTGCACAGGCTCAATCAGAAAAATCAATTAACTTAATCGTTGGTTATAACAGTTCTCCGAACAGTCATACCGCCTTAGATATTGCCTTATTAATAGCTCATCAAACACGCTTAGCTACAAAAGCGCAAGTAACAGTTCAAGTAGTCTATGTGATCGAGGAAAATCAGAGAACTCATCCTGAAGATGTTTTACAAATAGAGAAATTTCCCAATCAACATGTTACGGAACAAAATCCACCACACTGTTCAACTAGCTTTTCCTCAGTTGGGTTTGACACAAGTGTGATAACTCAACCAAAAATGCAGGAGAAAGCAGGCTATTCCCAAGAAATCTTGATAGATAAATTTACCCAAGCAGAATGTATTATTCGCCAAGCAAGTTGTCTAGCTGCAGAATGGAAAAGTTCTTTTAAAGCTCATCTTCGCTTTGGTTGTATTGCCAAGGAACTTAGGAAAGTTGTTAAATCAGAGGCTGCAAATTTACTATTACTTGGCTGTAATTCCGTTAATCATCCAATAGTTCAACAGCTTGGTTCCAACTTTCCTTGTTCAGTACTGGGTATACCTAATTTTGTTCCCTTCTGATGAGTGATAAGTAGCTCAACCTAAAAAAACTTAAGATAGAAATTCTGCGATTGCTGAGTCCCAAGGGGACACGCTGCGCGAACGCTCCACTGCGTTTCACTCGCAATGACATTTTACATTTAATTAAGTTGAGCTACTTATCATGTCGGATTAAATTACCGTCCGGAGCAATCGAAGCGAATATGAGTGCGTATCCGTAATAACCCAAGTTGCTAGTTACCTCCCTGCGCTGCGCGCAGGGGTATCGCGTAT